>DJEP01000049.1:17256-17907 GCA_002431915.1 Lachnospiraceae bacterium UBA5895
GCAAACACCACCTATGGTAAAGTTGGAGTTAAAGTTTGGATTTATAAAGGCGAGATACTTCCTACAAAAGGAAATCAGATGGAAGGGAGCGATAAATAATGTTAATGCCGAAGAGAGTAAAACGTCGTAAACAGTTCCGTGGATCCATGGCCGGAAAAGCTTCCAGAGGTAACACCCTGGCATATGGCGAATTTGGTCTGGTTGCTACAGAACCCTGCTGGATCAAGTCTAATCAGATTGAGGCAGCCCGTATTGCGCTTACCCGTTATACCAAGCGTACCGGTAAAGTATGGATTAAGATTTTCCCCGATAAGCCCGTAACTGTAAAGCCTCTCGGTACTCGTATGGGTTCCGGTAAAGGCGCTGTAGATTGCTGGGTAGCAGTTGTTAAGCCCGGACGTGTAATGTTCGAGATCGCTGGTGTTCCCGAGGAGGACGCTCGTGAAGCATTACGTCTTGCTATGCACAAGCTCCCTTGTAAGTGTAAGATCATTGCTAAGGCAGATGTGGAAGGCGGTGTGACAGAATGAAATCAAATAAATTTGTAGAAGAATTGAAGACAAAGTCCGATGCAGAACTGGCACAGGAGCTGGTAGCTGCTAAAAAAGAACTTTTCAATTTGAGATTCCAGAACGCAACCAATCAGTTAGA
>DJEP01000049.1:17968-36880 GCA_002431915.1 Lachnospiraceae bacterium UBA5895
AGAAGAAACATTGCACGTATTCAGACTGTTATCACCGAGAAGGCTAGAGCGTAACGCGTGGGTGCGTAGAAAGGAGATCAAACCGTGGAAAGAAATTTAAGAAAAACACGTACTGGTAAGGTTATCAGTAATAAGATGGATAAAACTATTGTAGTTGCAATCGAAGAGCATGTTAAGCATCCCCTTTACAAAAAGATCGTAAAGGACACCTACAAGCTGAAGGCTCATGACGAGAATAACGAGTGCAACATTGGCGATATCGTTAAGGTTATGGAGACAAGACCTCTGTCCAAAGACAAGAGATGGAGACTTGTTGAGATCGTAGAAAAAGCCAAATAAATTTGGCTTCGGCTAAATAAGCCGATTAAATTAAGTTTGTAAGAAACCGCGGAAGCGGTGAAGGAGGAATAACATGGTTCAGCAGGAAAGTAGACTGAAAGTTGCTGATAACACCGGCGCAAAAGAGTTACTTTGCATTCGTGTTATGGGCGGTTCTACCAGAAGATATGCACAGATCGGCGACGTGATTGTTGCTTCCGTTAAAGATGCAACACCAGGTGGCGTTGTAAAAAAAGGTGATGTAGTAAAGGCAGTTGTAGTTCGTTCCGTAAAGGGCGCTCGTCGTAAAGACGGTTCTTACATCAAGTTTGATGAGAACGCTGCAGTTATCATCAAAGATGACAAGACTCCCAGAGGAACCCGTATCTTTGGGCCGGTTGCAAGAGAGCTTCGTGAGAAACAGTTCATGAAAATTGTTTCCCTGGCTCCCGAAGTATTATAAGGAGGTTGCCACATGTCTACAATGAAAATTAAGAAGGGCGACACCGTTAAGGTTATCGCCGGTAAAGACTTAGGTACAGAGGGCAAGGTTCTCTCTGTAGACGTAAAGAATCATAAAGTCCTGGTAGAGGGCGTTAACAAGATCACAAAGCATGCAAAGCCTTCTCAGGCAAACCCCAATGGCGGTATTGTTGAGAAAGAAGCTCCTATTGATATTTCAAACGTTATGCTTGTTGTAAAGGGCAAGACCACAAGAGTTGGCTTCAAGGTTGAAGACGGCAAGAAAGTACGTTTCGCAAAGTCAACAGGCGAAGTGATTGACTAATCAATAGGAAGGAGGAAATATAAGTGAGCAGACTGAAAGATTTATATAACAATGAGATCGTCGATGCTATGACCAAGAAGTTCGGTTACGCTAATGTAATGGAAGTTCCCAAGCTCGACAAGATCGTTATCAATATGGGTGTTGGTGAAGCAAAAGAAAACGCTAAGATCCTTGAGAATGCAGTTGCTGATATGGAAGCTATTACCGGACAGAAGGCAGTTCTGACCAAGGCTAAGAATTCCGTAGCAAACTTCAAGATCCGTGAGGGTATGCCCATCGGATGTAAGACCACTCTGCGTGGTGAGAAGATGTATGAGTTCCTGGATCGTCTGGTTAACCTCGCTCTTCCTCGTGTCCGTGACTTCAGAGGCGTTAACCCTAACGCATTCGACGGCAGAGGTAACTATGCACTCGGTATCAAAGAGCAGTTCATCTTCCCTGAGATCGAGTACGATAAGATCGACAAGACCAGAGGTATGGATATCATTTTCGTAACAACTGCTAAGACCGACGAAGAGGCACGTGAGCTGCTGAGACTGTTCAACATGCCTTTCGCAAAGTAATCAAGGAGGTAAATTCTGATGGCAAAGACATCAATGAAGATTAAACAGCAGCGCAAACCTAAGTTCTCTACTCAGGCTTATACCCGTTGCAAGATTTGTGGTCGTCCCCACTCTGTACTGAGAAAATACGGAATTTGCCGTGTTTGCTTCCGTGAACTGGCTTACAAGGGCGAGATTCCCGGAGTTAAGAAGGCTTCCTGGTAAGAGCAAAAAGATTTTCTAAGCCAGCAAAGTACGCTGGCTAACAAAATCTAAGTTTTGCTCCTAAGAGAATTTTGCAGAGCAAAATTCTCCGGGATGAAAAAAGTCTAAGTTTCATCCCTAAAAGAATTTTCCGCAAACGAAAAATTCTCGGGAGTAAAAAGCCTTAAGTTAGTTTATAAGAGTAATCTTATAATATAGATGGTATATACGAAATGTATGTACTTAGCATGATTCAAGTCAAATAATAAGGAGGAAACTAAATCATGACAATGAGCGATCCTATCGCAGATATGCTTACAAGAATCCGTAATGCAAATACTGCAAAACATGACACCGTAGACGTACCTTCTTCCAAGATGAAGCTGGCTATCGCACAGATTCTGCTGGACGAGGGATATATTAAGAAGTACGACATCGTTGAAGACGGTGGTTTCAAGACCATCCACATCACTCTGAAGTACGGCGCAGACAAGAACGAGAAGATCATCTCCGGTATCAAGAGAATCTCCAAGCCCGGCTTACGTGTATACGCTGGTAAGGAAGATCTGCCTAAGGTTCTTGGCGGTCTGGGTATTGCTATTATCTCTACCAACCAGGGTGTTATCACCGACAAGAAGGCTCGTGAGCTTCAGGTTGGCGGCGAAGTATTAGCATTCGTTTGGTAAAGACGAAAAATACTTCTAAAGCGTCAAAAGACGCCGCTTAAGAAGTATTAAGTTTCGTCTCTAAGAGAATTTTCCGCAAGCGTAAAATTCTCCAAAGTATTAGTGTAACTGATGTAAGTTAGTAAATTAGGAGGTACGGGCATGTCCAGAATAGGTAGAATGCCAATCGCAATTCCCGCAGGCGTTACTGTAGAAGTTGCAGAAAATAATAAAGTGACTGTGAAAGGTCCCAAGGGTACTCTGGTAAGAGTATTACCCTCTGAGATGGAAATTAAAGTAGAAGGAGCAGAAGTTCTCGTAAGCAGACCCAACGATCTGAAGAAGATGAAGTCTCTTCACGGTCTGACCAGAACTCTGATCCACAATATGGTAGTAGGTGTTACCGAAGGCTATCAGAAGAAGCTGGAAGTAAATGGTGTTGGTTACAGAGCTGCAAAGTCCGGCAATAAGCTGACCCTGAACCTTGGTTACTCTCATCCCGTAGAGATGATCGACCCCGAAGGTCTTGAAGCTGTAGTAGAAGGACAGAACGTGATCATCGTTAAGGGTATCGACAAAGAAAAAGTTGGTCAGTACGCTGCTGAGATCCGCGACAAGAGAAGACCTGAGCCTTATAAGGGCAAGGGTATCAAGTATGCCGATGAGACCATCAGACGTAAAGTTGGTAAGACCGGTAAGAAATAATAGATAAGGAGAGTATGAAGATGGTTAGTAAAGAGTCCAGACAGTTAGTACGTGCGAAAAAGCACATGAAAATTCGTAACCGCTTCAGCGGCACTGCTGAAAGACCTCGTCTTGCAGTGTTCAGAAGCAATAATCATATGTATGCTCAAATTATCGACGATACAGTTGGTAACACTTTAGTATCTGCATCCACTCTTGAGAAAGAGATCAAGGCAGAACTGGAGAAGACCAATAACGTTGATGCAGCAGCATATCTTGGAACTGTTATCGCTAAGAGAGCAATCGAAAAAGGTATCAAGGAAGTTGTTTTCGACCGTGGCGGTTTCATTTATCAGGGTAAAGTAGCAGCTTTAGCCGATGCAGCCAGAGAAGCTGGCCTGGAATTCTAGGAAAGGAAAGAGGAATACACCATGAAACACACAATCATAGATGCAAGCCAGTTAGAGTTAAATGATAAAGTTGTTACCATCAAGCGTGTAACCAAGACCGTTAAGGGTGGTCGTAACATGAGATTCACCGCTCTGGTAGTAGTCGGCGACGGCAACGGTCATGTAGGTGCTGGTCTGGGAAAAGCTGTAGAAATTCCCGAAGCTATCCGTAAGGGTAAGGAAGACGCTGTAAAGCACATCGTAGAGATCAATCTGGATGAGAACAATTCCATCACCCATGATTTCATCGGTAAGTATGGTTCTGCTAACGTTTTACTGAAGAAGGCTCCCGAAGGTACCGGTATCATCGCTGGTGGTCCCGCTCGTGTCGTTTGTGAGCTTGCAGGTATCAAGAATATCCGTACCAAGTCTCTTGGCTCCAACAATAAGCAGAACGTTGTTCTTGCAACCATCTCCGGTTTAAGCCAGCTGAAGGCTCCCGAAGAAGTAGCAAAGAATCGTGGAAAGTCTGTTGAGGAGGTTCTGGCGTAAGCCGGATCTTCCCGTTAAGTTGACAGAGCCAACAGAAAGGAGTAGAGTATGGCAGACAAGAAGTTAAAGATCACTCTGGTAAAGTCCACCATCGGCGCTGTGCCGAAGAATAAAGCAATCGTGGAGTCTATGGGACTGCGTAAGATCGGCAAGTCCGTAGTACTGCCTGATAATGATGCAACAAGAGGACAGATCCGTCAGGTGAGTCATTTGATCAAGGTAGAAGAAGCATAATCAGATAAGGAGGTGTTAGGAATGGAATTATCCAATTTAAGACCTGCAGAAGGTTCCAAACACAGTGATAATTTTAGAAGAGGCCGTGGACACGGTTCAGGAAATGGCAAGACCGCAGGTAAGGGTCACAAGGGACAGAAGGCTCGTTCCGGAGCTCCCAGACCTGGTTTCGAAGGTGGTCAGATGCCTTTATACAGACGTATTCCTAAGAGAGGTTTCACTAACAGAAACACTAAGGAAATCGTTGCTATCAATGTAAGTGCTCTGGAGTGCTTTGACAACGGTGCTACCGTTGATGTTAACGCATTGATTGAAGCAGGAATCATTAAGAACCCCAGAGATGGAGTAAAGATCCTCGGAAACGGAGAACTTACCAAAAAGCTTGATGTAAAGGTAGATGCATTCAGTGCATCCGCAAAAGAAAAAATCGAGGCTCTTGGTGGAACTGCTGAGGTGATGTAATGTTTACAACACTGAAAAACGCATTCAAAATCAAAGAAATCAGACAGAAAATTCTTTTTACACTGGGAATGTTAGTTGTGATCCGTATCGGGTCACAGCTTCCCGTACCCGGGGTGGACACGAAGTTCTTCTCTCAATGGTTTGCCCAGCAGACAGGCGGTGCGTTCAGTTTCTTTGATGCCATTACGGGTGGTTCCTTTTTGAACATGTCCATTCTGGCATTGAACATCAACCCTTATATTACATCTTCCATTATCATGCAGCTGCTTACAATTGCTATTCCCAAGCTGGAGGAAATGCAGCGTGACGGTGAAGACGGCCGTAAGAAAATGGTTGCCATCACCAGATACGTTACTGTAGCACTCGCACTGATCCAGTCCACAGCAATGGCAATCGGTTTTGGCAGACAGGGCTATCTGATCGACTTCAATGCCCTGAATGTAATTACCACGATCACAGCACTTACCGCCGGTAGTGCATTCCTGATGTGGGTGGGTGAACGAATCACAGAAAAAGGTATCGGAAATGGTATTTCCATCGTACTGGTGATCAACATCATTTCCCGACTTCCTGAAGATCTGAGCAATCTGTTTGAACAGTTTGTGTTCGGAAAAGCTCCGGCAACCGCGATCCTTGCAGTGGTTATCATCTTCGCAATCATTATCGCCATGGTGGTAATGGTTATCATCCTGAATGATGGCGTGCGCAAGATCCCGGTACAGTATGCCAAGAAAATGCAGGGCAGAAAGATGGTCGGCGGACAGACTTCCAACATACCGTTGAAAGTAAATACTTCCGGCGTTATCCCCATCATTTTTGCACAGTCCATTATGCAGTTCCCGATTATTATCTGTTCCTTTATCGGATATAACGGAACCGGCGTATGGGCAGAGATCCTTAAGGGCTTGAATTCCGGTTACTGGTGCAAACCCAGCCAGCCGATTTATTCCCTGGGACTTTTACTGTACATTGTATTGATTGTATTTTTTGCATACTTCTATACATCCATTACATTTAATCCTTTGATGATTGCCGATAACATGAAGAAGCAGGGCGGTTTTATCCCCGGTATCAGACCCGGTAAGCCGACCAGCGATTATCTGAATAAGATTCTGAATTATATCGTATTCATCGGTGCAATCGGTCTGATTATTGTATCTGTGATCCCGTACTTCTTCAACGGAGTGTTCGGTGCAAGCGTATCCTTCGGTGGTACCAGCCTGATCATTATCGTAAGCGTAGTACTGGAGACCATGAAGCAGGTAGAATCTCAGATGCTTGTTCGTAACTACAAGGGATTCCTGGAAGATTAGTAGCATAACAGTAACCGGATGGTTTATAATCATCCGGTTATTTTTGTATTATGGGAAAATCTATTGCAAAAAAGCCGCATAAAAGTTAAAATAAAAATGTTGGGCTGTATTTGTAGCTTATCCATAGAAGAGCAGAGCCTGCAGCTGCAGGCAGATAGGAGCAGATATGAAGATTATCATGTTAGGCGCACCCGGCGCAGGTAAAGGTACACAGGCAAAAATGATCGCCGAGAAGTACGGAATTCCTCATGTATCCACAGGAGATATTTTCCGTGCAAATATCAAGAACGGAACCGAACTTGGTATGGAAGCGAAGAAATACATGGATCAGGGTCAGCTCGTTCCCGATGAGCTGACTGTCAAGATCCTCTTAGACAGAGTTGCACAGGATGATTGCAAGAACGGTTATGTACTGGATGGATTTCCCAGAACCATTCCTCAGGCAGAAGTACTGGACAAGGCACTGACCGAGCTGGGCGATGCTATTGATTTTGCAATCGATGTAAATGTTCCCGATGAGAATATCGTGAAGAGAATGTCCGGCAGACGTGCATGCCTGTCCTGCGGCGCAACTTATCATATCGAGCACATTCCTCCCAAGAAGGAAGGCATCTGCGATAAGTGTGGACAGGAACTGGTACTGCGTGACGATGATAAGCCCGAGACCGTATTAAACCGTCTGAAGGTATATCATGACCAGACCCAGCCTCTGATTGATTTCTATACCAAAAAGAATGTATTAAAGACCGTAGACGGCACCAAGGATATGAAAGAGGTATTTGCGGATATCGTAGCAATCCTTGGCTAAGAAAAGTCCGGATCACTGAAAAACAGCAGTAAGGTCCGGAACAGAAAGGTGAAGAAAATGGCAGTAACTATCAAATCACAGCGTGAGATCGAGCTGATGAGAGAATCTTGTAAAATTTTGGCAGATGTATTCAGTCAGATGGAGAAGGCAGTACATCCCGGAGTATCCACCATGGATATTAACAATCTGGGTGAGAAGCTGATCCGTGCTCACGGCTGCATTCCCAATTTCCTGAATTATAACGGATATCCGGCATCTATCTGTGTATCCGTGAATGATGAAGTCGTACATGGTATTCCTCACAAAGATCATATTCTTCACGAGGGTGATATTGTAAGTTTGGATGCAGGACTGATCTATAAGGGGTATCATTCCGATATGGCACGTACGTTCCCGGTAGGGCAGGTAAGCGAAGAGGCGAGACTTCTGATGGAGCGAACCAAGGGAAGCTTTTTCGCAGGCATTGAGATGGCAAAGGCAGGCAATCACCTGTATGATATTTCCAATGCCATTGATGCGTATATCAAGCCTTTTGGCTACGGTATCGTAAGAGATCTGGTAGGTCATGGTATCGGTACCAGCCTGCATGAGGATCCCCAGATCCCCAATTTCGCACAGCGCAGACACGGAATTAAGCTCCAGGCAGGCATGACCCTGGCAATCGAGCCCATGATCAACATCGGAAGACCGGATGTGGCATGGCTGGATGATGACTGGACAGTAGTCACCGAGGATGGATCCCTGTCCGCACATTATGAGAATACGATCCTGATCACGGATGGAGAACCGGAGATATTGACTCTGTATTAAGAACCATTCCGTAGGCATCAAAGTCGGGGGCTTTTGCCCCGACATCATATTGTGTAAGAAAGGTTAGACTTACGGTATGATAGGAGAACTTGCAACTTCAAAAGCCGGACATGATAAAGGCAGATTGTATCTGATCACCGGAGAAGAGGGTGATAGCGTATTTGTATGCGACGGACGGCTTCGTGGTGTGACAAATCCCAAAAAGAAAAAGAAAAAACATATTCAGATCATACACTTTACGGCTCCGGCAGGACTAATGCAGAAAGTGCAGCAGCCCGCCGCAGACCGTGAAGAGGAGATCAATGAGCAGATCAGAAGCCATCTGAAAGAGTATCATGAAAGAGTGGAATTATTACAGCTTCTGAGAATCATGAATGAGAACTAGAATCAAAAAGTAGAAAGCTATGGAGGAAATTTATGTCTAAAAGTGATGTAATCGAAATCGAAGGAACCGTTGTGGAGAAGCTTCCAAATACTATGTTCCGCGTAGAACTGGAGAACGGACACAGAGTACTGGCTACCATCAGTGGTAAGCTTCGCCAGAACTTTATTCGTATCCTTCCCGGAGATAAGGTGACACTGGAGCTGTCTCCCTACGATCTGAGCAAGGGACGTATTATCTGGAGAGATAAGTAAGCTATGGCAAAAAAAATACGCAATTTTGCTGCTATTCTGGCGGTCAGTGCGGTGTTGGGCACGCTTCTTTTGGTACTGGTGTTCCTGCTCCCCGTAGGTCCTATGCGTAAAAATGTGGAGAAAAGCGTCGGGAATATGTTAAAGACCGGTGATGAGATCCCGGAAGATGCATTTTCCCAGTATCTGTGGAAGAACAGAGAGACCTATACCGATGCTATCATGGTACAGAATGCCATAGAGCGGCTTCCGGATAAGAATGCCTATGAACATGCCATGTGGATGTATCATTATGATCTGGAAGAGGATGTGTGGACGCCGGAGGATTCCCTGAAAGCGTTCTGCGAATCCCACGAGAATGTGAACAACATGTATCTGCATATTTATGCGAGATACTGGCATGGATATCTGTTATATCTGAAGCCGTTACTGCTGCTGTTTTCCTGGCAGCATGTGGTATGGCTGGAGCTGGCGGTACAGATCGCACTGATGATCTGGGTACTGATTACCGCGGTACGGAAGAAAAATGTTTCTGTTGCGGTTGTTACCCTGGGAAGTTTTCTGTTCATGAAGCCGGTACTGGTACTGATATCTCTGACCATGTCAGTGTGTTGGATTCTGACACTTCTGGCAGTGGAATATATGCTGTTACACCATGACGAACTGCATGAAAAGCAGCACTATCCCGAGTTTTTCCTGATCGTCGGTATCCTGACTTCTTATTTTGACTTTTTGACGTATCCGATCGTCACTTTAGGAATTCCTCTGTGCTGTTACTTCTTATTAGAAAGTGATAAGCTGTGGAGCAATATCAAGAAGCTGATTGGCTTCGGCGTAAGCTGGGCAGTCGGCTATGCCGGCATGTGGGCAGCCAAATGGGTCATCGCAGACCTGACACTGCACACAGGTACGATCAAGGATGCTATCTGGTCCATCATCGGACGTACGGAAGCCATCGGCGGAAGACCCCGTATGAACGGCGGTTTCTATGTCATCGGACTGAATCTGCAGGAGTATCCCGCATATATGGGAATTGCTGCGGGAGTTCTGGCAGCGGTGGCAGTCATACTGCTTGTGACGGTGTTCGTTCGGGGCAGATGGAAGGACGTGTATGCACAGCTGCTTCCGTTAGTGATCGTAGCTGCGATTCCCTTTGCATGGATCATTGCGGTACAGCATCATTCCGCGCTGCACGCGAGGTTTACCTTCCGTATTTTAAGCATAGCGGCGGCTGCGGTCATCACTTTTATCGTTTTGATCGTAAGGCAGGCAAAAAGATCACAAAAAAAAACTTAAAAAATATTGAAAAAAGCGCAAGAATACGCTTGCAAAGGAAAGACCGTCATGCTATAATGTAAGACGGTCTTTTTTGAAAGGAGGGTTTAACATGAAAGTTAGATCATCAGTAAAACCGATTTGCGAAAAGTGCAAAATCATCAAGAGAAAAGGACGCATCAGAGTAATCTGTGAGAATCCGAAGCACAAACAGAGACAGGGATAATCACCACTTGATCGTCATTTGATCAGGTATGTGAGTTCTTGTCCGGTTATTATGTGCGGCTGAATTGATTATTATTAAAATCATCAATTTTCATAATAGATTTGGATAGAGCTTACGGGAGATTACTTGTTGATACCACGGTGAAAAGAATTTCTAAAATTGCAAAGTACGCAATTTAAGAAATACTATGTTTCACCGGAAAAAACGCAAGCGTTTTTTCGTTGGTGCAGCAAAGCTTTAAACTTAATCGTGGAAAGATCGGATCGTGTCCGATTGGGTGAAAGCCCCAATCAATTAGTAACTATTGGGCGTACAATTAACAGACCAAACGTACGCACACGCAACGAAAGTTGCGAGCGCAGAAATGTTGCGCAAAGCGTAAGAGATTACGCAGGAAAATGGAGGAAACGTAAATGGCTCGTATCGCAGGTGTAGACTTACCTAGAGAAAAACGAATTGAGATCGGTTTGACCTATATCTATGGAATAGGCAGACCTACTGCTGACAAGCTGTTAGCAGAAGCAGGTGTAAATCCTGATACCAGAGTGAGAGATATTACCGATGATGAGGTAAAAAAGATCAGTGAAGCTATCGAAAAGCTCGGCGTTATGGTAGAAGGTGATCTGAGAAGAGAAATCGCTCTGAATATCAAGAGACTTCAGGAAATCGGCTGCTATCGTGGTATTCGTCATCGTAAAGGACTTCCTGTTCGTGGTCAGAAGACTAAGACCAACGCAAGAACTCGTAAGGGACCTAAGCGCACGGTGGCAAATAAGAAGAAGTAATTGATATCGAAATGTAACTGTGAGAGGGAAGCAAATGTAAGCATCCCCAGGAAATGAGAAAGTAGGTTAGTTTAAAATGGCTAAAAAAGTTGCAAAGAAAGTAACAAAAAAGCGTGTAAGAAAAAACGTTGAACGCGGACAGGCACATATTCAGTCTTCTTTTAACAATACAATCGTAACGTTAACTGATGCTGAAGGTAATGCTCTCAGCTGGGCAAGTGCCGGTGGTCTTGGTTTTAGAGGTTCAAAGAAATCTACTCCATATGCTGCACAGATGGCTGCTGAAACAGCAACAAAGGCTGCTCTTGTTCACGGATTAAAGTCCGTTGACGTATTCGTAAAGGGTCCTGGTTCAGGACGTGAAGCAGCAATCAGAGCTCTGTCTGCAAGTGGACTGGATGTCTTAAGCATTTGTGATGTAACTCCTGTACCTCACAATGGATGCCGTCCTCCTAAGCGTCGTCGCGTTTAGTGAGAATTCGTCACAGGACGAAACATTTATTTGTAATGAAGTAACATTAGAACAAGTTGGATGAAAGTGCCGCACTGCGGCACTGTAAACAACCCTCGGAAGTCAATTCCGAAGTATAAAGAAGGGAAAATAAAAAAATGGCAGTAAATCGCGTACCTGTACTGAAAAGATGTAGAGCCCTTGGCCTTGAGCCTTCTTACCTGGGCTATGACAAGAAGTCTAACAGAACCTCTGCAAGAGCAGGCAAAAAGGTATCTGAGTACGGACTTCAGTTAAGAGAGAAGCAGAAGGCTAAGTTCATCTATGGCGTTCTGGAGAAGCCTTTCCGTAACTACTATGAGAAGGCTGATAGAATGAAGGGCATGACCGGTGAGAACCTCATGACCATGTTAGAGAGCAGACTGGACAACGTAGTGTTCAGAATGGGCTTTGCAAGAACCAGAAGAGAAGCAAGACAGATCGTTGACCACAAGCATGTACTTGTAAACGGTAAGTGTGTAAACATTCCTTCTTACCTGATCAAGGCTGGCGATGTTATCGAGATCAAAGAGAGCGCTAAGTCCATGCAGAGATACAAGGATATCCTTGAGGTAACTGCCGGAAGATTAGTACCCGAATGGATCGATGCTGATGTTGAGAACTTTAAGGGAACCATCAAGAATCTGCCTACCAGAGAGATGATCGATGTTCCTGTTGACGAGATGCTTATCGTCGAGTTGTACTCCAAGTAAGTTTTATTTAACCCCAATGAACATTTCCTGTGGAATAATATTCCATGGGATATTGTTCGTAAGAACATGTCAACATATAAAGTTCGCAAAGGAGGGTATTGGCAGTGTTTGATTTTGAAAGACCTAATATTGAGGTTAGCGAGATTTCAGAAGACAAAAAGTATGGTAAATTCGTAGTAAAACCCCTGGAAAGAGGCTATGGTATTACTCTGGGCAACTCCCTGAGAAGAATCATGCTGTCTTCCCTGCCCGGTGCTGCAGTGAGCCAGATCAAAATTGAAGGTGTTCTTCATGAGTTCAGCTCTATTCCCGGCGTAAAGGAAGATGTATCTGAGATCATCATGAACATCAAGAGCCTTGCAATCAAGAACAACAGCGAGACCAACGAGGCTAAGACTGCATATATCGAGTTTGAAGGCGAAGGTGTTGTAAGAGCTTCTGATATCCAGTGTGATCAGGATATTGAGATTCTGAACCCCGACCTTGTAATCGCAACTCTGAGCGGTAAAGATACCAAGCTTTACATGGAGTTAACCATTACAAGAGGCCGCGGCTATGTAAGTGCCGACAAGAACAAACACGAAGATTTACCAATCGGCGTAATTGCCATTGATTCTATCTATACACCTGTAGAGAGAGTTAACGTTACGGTAGAAAATACCCGTGTAGGTCAGAGTACTGATTACGACAAGCTTACATTGGATGTATTCACCAATGGAACTCTGGCTCCCGATGAGGCAGTCAGCCTGGCAGCTAAGGTGCTCAGCGAGCATCTGAATCTGTTCATTGATCTTTCCGAGAATGCTAAGACCGCTGAGGTTATGGTGGAGAAGGAAGACGATGAGAAGGAAAAGGTTCTGGAGATGAGTATTGACGAACTGGAGCTTTCAGTTCGTTCTTACAACTGCTTGAAGAGAGCAGGTATCAATACTGTAGAAGAGTTAACCAATAAGACTTCAGAAGATATGATGAAGGTTCGTAACCTCGGACGTAAATCTTTGGAAGAAGTTCTGGCTAAACTGAAAGAACTGGGACTGCAGCTGAATCCCAGCGATGAAAACTAATTCACCGGCTGCAATAATGAATTGTAAGATTTCCGTGTCCGGTAAGTCCAAAGTGTTTGGATGCGGTTTATCTCTAAATGGCTAATAACAACACATTCGGTAAGTAAGTCCAAAGTGCATGGCCGGATGTACCATGAATGGAGAAAGGAAAATTATCATGGCAAAGTACAGAAAGCTCGGCAGAACATCTGCACAGAGAAAGGCATTATTAAGAAATCAGGTAACTGCAGTAATCAACAACGGCAAGATCGTTACCACCGAAGCTAAGGCTAAGGAAGTACAGAAGATCGTTGACGGACTGATCGCTCTGGCAGTAAAAGAGAAGGATAACTTCGAGACTGTTAAGGTTACCACCAAGGTTGCACGTAAGGACAAGGACGGCAAGCGTGTTAAGCAGATCGTTGACAAGGAGACCGGTAAGGTTCTGGCTGAGTCCCATCGCGATAAGGATGGCAAGCTGGTTAAGATCGAGAACGGTGTTACCGTTACTGTATATGACGAAGTTGAGAAGGAGATCAAGAAGGATCTGCCTACCAGATCTCATGCACGTCGTCAGATGCTGAAGGTTCTGAACCCCGTAGTTGAGGTTCCCACCGATGCAGCAGGCAAGAAAAAGAACACCAAGGAAGTTGACCTGGTTGCAAAGCTCTTTGATGAGTATGCTCCCAAGTATGCTACCCGTAAGGGTGGTTACACCAGAATCGTTAAGATTGGTCAGCGTAAGGGTGATGCAGCTATGACTGTTGTTCTGGAGTTAGTTTAAGTCATAACTTAAAAACAGGCATAAGAATAGCGCTTTCGGAAATGAGTTGATTCATTTTCGAGAGCGCTTTTTATTTTACAGGAAATTTTTTATTGCAATGGTAGCAGTCATGAACAGACAATCCGTCAAATGTACAGACAGAGGGGATGCCCTGCATTCCCGAGCTGTTTTGCGGACTTGCGGCTTTGTGGACTTTGCTGTTTTGCGGACTAACGACCGGCAGTACCTTACTCCACCACCTTCTGGAAGTGTTGGTAATCCTTGCAGGAGTTCCAGTGTCCGCCCCAGGTGAAGCCATGCTGTTTAAAAAGCTGGTAACACAGATCATTTTCATCGATCTTATAAGGGAAGGATGCGCTTCTGTCCGCATATGCCGCAGCACTCTCGGGCGATACCCGCTCACTGCCGTCTTTATTATAAGTGACATAAGGGTTATAGTAAGGATTGATGTCAATGGCAAATCCCAGCGCATGCTTGGATAATGTCGAGGTCCCTTCTACCGGGCGGTAATTAAAGCAGGACGTATTGTTGTCTTCCATGGATGCGGTATCGTCTCCATCGTATTCATCGATCAGAAGCACCTTTTCCAGCTGATATTCATTACAATACAGCTCATAAAAGATCTCTGTCAGGTCCTGCACAATCGCTTTATTGCAGATCAGCTCACCATCTGCAGGATTTCCTTCAAAATTATAATGCCGGATATGAACATATCTTAGATCGTCATAGCTGATTTCGACAGATTTCAACAGGCTTTCCGTAATGTTGGAAGAGTTATCCACAGCAGCAGGATAAGAAACACCTGTTATATATCTCTGTAATTTCTCGGATAACGGTTCATAATAAAAGCCTTCCGACAAGGTGGTCCGCTGATCTGCCATAAGCTCTCCGTTCAGGGAATATCCGGTCAAAACGGTATTCGCCGCCATGGAAGAATCTTCCTGCAGGATTTCTGTTGAATCGGTGGGAGAACTGTCGACAGCCGGTGTTGGTGCCAAACTGGGAGTCGGGGACGGTTCTGCGGTCTGGTAAGCCAGGGACGGGTTGTCCGCCGCATAATCTCCCAAGGTGTAGGAGTTGTGCTGGGATACCCGGAGCAGTCCTCCCGCCACGATGGTAATGAGGGCAAGGATCCCCACCATTTTCCATATTTTATTGCGATCAATCGGATTCATAGAATTCCTCCCATATTTATTTTTTTATGATGTCGGGGTCAAAAGCCCCCGACTTTGATGCCTACGGATTGTTCCGTGCTACGCACTCCCACTTCTCCGCTCCGTGCTAGACATGTGCCACTGGCACATAGCACCCTACCCTCTATTCGCATATTTTTATGCTCATATCGGGGCGGGTCCTAAGGTCTTTCACCCACCTACGAGCAAGTTCATGTGAGTTTAGACCTTTTGAACCTGGCATCATTTTTATAAATAGAAGATACAAGCATAACTATAATTGTTTTCCGGGAAGCATACAAGAGATTTTGAAAAAGTCGTGCCAGTTCTTCGTTAAGTGTTGTAAATCTGTGCATAATCTAGTAAAATAGGGGCGATATCCTGCGAAAGCAAAGAAGCAGGCTCTCCGGCGCTAAGCGCCTATGGAATGGAGATTATGGATTATGGAAATCATCAAAGCAGAAAATGTAGTATATGAATATATCCGCCGGGATGAAGAAGGCAATGTGGAAGGAATCACCAAAGCGGTGAACGATGTCTCTCTGGACATAGAGCAGGGACAGTTTATTGCTATCTTAGGACATAACGGTTCCGGCAAGTCTACCCTGGCAAAACATATGAATGCCATTCTGAATCCGACAGAGGGAACACTCTGGGTGGATGGTATGGACACGAAGGAAGAGGACAATATCTGGAAGATCCGGCAGACTGCCGGTATGGTATTTCAGAATCCGGATAACCAGATCATCGGACAGGTCGTGGAAGAGGATGTGGGATTCGGACCGGAGAATATGGGAATCCCCACGGAGGAGATCTGGCAGCGTGTGGAAGAGAGCCTGCGGGCGGTAGGCATGTATGAGTACCGGAAGTATTCGCCGAATAAGCTTTCCGGTGGACAGAAGCAGAGAGTCTCCATCGCCGGTGTGCTGGCAATGCATCCGAAATGCATTGTGCTGGACGAGCCCACAGCTATGCTGGACCCCAGCGGGCGTAAAGAGGTCATCCGTGCAGTCCGCGGACTGAATCAGGTGGAAGGCGTGACACTGATCCTGATCACCCACTATATGGAAGAGATCATTCATGCGGACAAGGTCTTCGTCATGGATGGCGGCAAAATTGCCATGCAGGGAACGCCCCGTGAGATTTTTTCACAGGTAGAGAAGCTGAAAGCCTTACGCCTGGATGTACCACAGGTAACACTTTTGGCATATGAACTGCAGAAGAAGGGAATCCCCCTGCCGGACGGCATACTGACAAGAGAAGAACTGATCCGGGCACTGGGCTATGAGAAATAGAAAGGATCGATAAAATGTCTATCATATTAGATCGTGTAAATTACGTATACGGTGCAGATACGCCGCTGGCAGTCCATGCCCTGAATGATATCTGCCTGACCATACCGGAGGGACAGTTTATCGGCATCATCGGGCATACCGGTTCCGGTAAGTCCACGCTGATGCAGCATATGAACGGGCTGGTGCGTGCCACCAGCGGACATATTTATTTTAACGGAGAAGATATCTACGAGAAAGATTATGATATGAAGAAGCTCCGCAGCAGGGTAGGACTGGTATTCCAATATCCGGAGTACCAGCTGTTTGAGATCGATGTGTTCAGTGATGTCTGCTTCGGACCGAAGAATCTGGGACTGGATAAAAAAGAGGTAGAACTGCGGGCATACGATGCCTTGAAAAAAGTAGGGCTGCCGGATGAACTTTTTTATCAGTCACCCTTTGAACTGTCCGGCGGACAGAAACGACGTGTAGCGATCGCCGGAGTGCTGGCAATGAAGCCGGAGGTACTGATATTAGATGAGCCTACTGCCGGACTGGATCCTAAGGGGCGAGATGAGATCTTACAGCAGATCAAAAAGTTACAGACCGAAACCGGACTTACGATCCTGCTGGTATCCCACAGTATGGAAGACGTGGCGGAGTATGTGGACCGCATTATTGTGATGAATCAGGGCAGTGTCATGTACGACGATACGCCGAGAGAAGTATTTAAACATTACAAAGAACTGGAAGAAGTAGGACTGGCGGCACCGCAGGTCACCTACATCATGCATGAACTGAAAGCGAGAGGGGCGTGCGTGGACGCAGATACCACGACCATAGAGGAAGCAGCGGAAGAGATCGCCAGAGTCTGGAAAACAACGCACAGGTAAGAGAAGCATGAGGGAAGATGCGGGTTCTGACCCGGGAGACGAAAACGGGCGGAAACCCAGGTAAGGAGCAATATGCTTAGAGATATTACATTAGGACAATATTATCAGACAGAATCAGTGATCCACAAGATGGACCCCAGAGTCAAGCTTGGAGGCACCCTCCTGTTTATCATTTCACTGTTTTTTTTCAAAAATTATGCGGGATATGTGATCGCAGCCCTGTTCCTGGGACTGGTAATCCATCTGTCGAAGGTGCCGTTTAAGTTCATGGTAAAAGGAATGAAGACTATCGTATTTCTGATGCTGATCACGGTGGTATTCAATCTCTTCCTGACACCGGGAACGCCCCTTGTGACGATCTGGAAGCTGACCATCACACAGGAGGGGCTGAAGACGGCGATTTCCATGGCAATCCGTCTGACGCTGCTGATCATCGGTTCTTCCGTGATGACACTGACCACTACACCGAATAACCTGACGGACGGTATGGAGAAAATGATGGGACCCTTAAAAGTATTCAAGGTGCCTGTACATGAAGTGGCGATGATGATGTCCATTGCCCTTCGTTTCATTCCTATTTTATTAGAAGAAACAGATAAAATTATGAAAGCGCAGATCGCCAGAGGCGCGGACTTCGAGAGTGGCAATATTTTCAAGCGTGCCAAGGCTATGGTGCCTCTGCTGGTACCGCTGTTCATCTCCGCATTCCGCAGAGCCAACGACCTGGCGATGGCGATGGAAGCCAGGTGTTATCGTGGCGGCGAGGGCAGGACGAAGATGAAGCCACTAATTTATCATAAGAGAGATTACATTGCCTACGGTTGTATTGCAGCCTATATGGTAATCAGCATTGTGGTGGGTCGGCTTCCGTTTTTACCGTAAAATGCTGCAACTGCCAGAGTGTCGGATGATAACAATGAGAAATAAAAGGTGACGGATCAGGGAATAGACAGGTGACAGGAGAAGAAAGTGGGTGAAATGTTGTGGAAACAGAAATGGAAAAGCAGTCGGAAAAGAGGATACATCGTGTAAGACTCACAGTGGCTTACGACGGAACGAACTACCACGGCTGGCAGGTCCAGAACAACGGGATCACCATTGAGAGTGAATTGAACCGGTGTCTGACGGATTTGTTGCGGGAGCCCATCGAAGTCATCGGTGCCAGCCGGACGGATTCCGGCGTGCATGCGTTGGGGAATATCGCGGTGTTTAACACCACCAGCCGCATGCCTGCTGAGAAAATCTCTTATGCACTGAACCAGAGACTACCGGAAGATATCCGGATCCAAAAGGCTGAACAAGTGGCGGATGACTGGCATCCCCGCAGATGTGACAGCCGTAAGACTTATGAGTACCGGATCTACCGGGCAGAGTTTCCCATGCCGGTGAAACGGCTGTATTCGCTGTTTACCTATCATGAACTGGATGTGAACCGGATGCAGGAAGCCGCGGCTTATCTGGAGGGAGAACATGATTTCAAAAGCTTCTGCCAGACCGGAGCGCAGGTGGAATCCACCGTACGGACCCTCTATTCCGTGGAAGTGGAAGAACAGGGAGAGAATGACCTGGTAATCCGGGTCTGCGGCAACGGATTTCTATATAATATGGTAAGAATCATTGCCGGAACTCTTTTGGATATCGGTCAGGGAAAGCGGGATCCCATGGATATTTTTACGATCCTGGAGGCGAAGGACCGCAGCGCGGCGGGACCTACTGCTCCTGCCCATGGGCTGACGCTGATGAAATACGAATTTTTATAATAGTTCAGCTATACACGGTGAAAGTTTATGTGTAGGTGCTTGCACATGACACATAAGCTTTTACCGCGTATGAGCGGAGAGCCTCACAATGAATAA
>DJEP01000092.1 GCA_002431915.1 Lachnospiraceae bacterium UBA5895
CAATGTATAATCCGGCATTTTCAGATCGCCATCCTCGCATTTCAGGACACAGCTGCCTTCTCTTTTCCTCAGATAATACTCCTGTCCGTATTCCGTCCGACCTGCCTTTTCCGAACTCATATTGGCCTGGGCGATCCACTGCAGGAAAATGGCTCGTGTGTCTTCGGAAACCACTTCGTCAATCTCCGCAAAGCGGATCTTTTGTTCCCTGATGTACCGGAGTACCACTTCCTTCTGCTTCTGCGCCTGACGCAGGTAACTTTCCCGCTGTGCCATCTTTTCCAGTGATTTATCGGTAAATCCGGTTCTGTCTTTTCTCTCGCGATACCCTCTTGTGTGAGGTTTCAACAAAAACATTGCCGGATCTTCCTGATAAACGCTGTTGTTAATACTATCCTCTTCTCTTGGAAGATTTGTTTTATAATGTTCGATCTGCTGCACTCCGAAGACATGGGCTGATAATTTATGGGCTTCCTCCAGATCCTCACATTTCAGGAACAATTCCAGAAATTTTTTATAGTCATCCTTTCTGCTGATGCCCCAGTTCTGCACCTGTACGATCAAGGCCGCATTCTGAATAATATTCCGTATGATGTCACTGGTGATCTTCAATACCTTTTTGGCTTCACATTCCTGTCCCGCCCCGTCCACAAACCAGTTTTTCAGGGAATACCATTTTCCGTATACATTTTCCCGGATACTCGGCTCCGCATTGCCATGAATTTCCAGCAAGGCATGAGGAATATCCAGTTCACTCGCTACAACCCGTTCCAGAATCGTATTTTCCATACGTTCCGCATTCTTTTCCAACAGCTGTTCCATGCGTTTGGAATGTCTCTGCAATTCCTGCACAAATTCATTCAGATATTTAATAAATTTATCCTTATGAACCATGAATTCCACGGATTTCATCAGTTTTTCCGTTTTTCCGGAATAAAAGTCCCGCAGATAATCCTGATAGTTCTGGTTGAGTCGTTTAAAATCCTCCTGCAGCGTCTGCCACCATTCGTTCACCGTGCGAAGCTCTGCATTCTCCATATTTTCCGTCTCATCCAGACTTCTCTCCAGACGGACAAAAAAGTTCGTTGACAAATTACCTGATTCCAGAAATAAATTTTCCAGACGGACGGTCAAACGCTCGATCTCCACGGCGTATTCCGACATCGTATAGCGATATTGCTTATTTTTGTAATCCGCTATCGTGTACACTTTTCCGGGGTCCTGTATCGGTGTAAGGTTTTTCCACTTTACAAGTGCTTCCAGATCCTGAACCAGCTGCTCCATGGAATACGCTGCAAATCCTTCATCCTCTTTTAAGAGCCTGAAAATATCTTCTTTATACAGCTGAAAATACATCTTTTCATATTCCCGGTAAAAGCATCTCATAATTTTCCGGTATACCGGTGCATTCTGTACCGACAAATAGGAAGTTTCATTGATTTGTTCAAAATGATCCATCCGTCTGTTCCTCTCTCAAGTGTCTTATTAAGTTCTATTATCTATATTTCATGTCCAATTTTCAGTACTTAATCAGCGAATAAAGCCTCTGCTGTGATAATGGATTGAATTTCTCCTGAATAAGCACTTTCACTGACTCCATAGGTTGTGATCAATGTGGAGTGAATTGCATATTTAGTCCCTGTCTTCTTAATCAGATCTGAGATCTTACGTTTCTGATCTCTGTCAAACTTTGCATCCACAACATAATCTGTTTCCGAATACTTCATTTCACACACATTAATTACCTGATCTTTTCGAACTATTAATAAATCAATCTGTGAACCTTGTATTCCCTTTTCATCATCCTTACTGCATTGCCATGCGTTTACTTCTGTGTATACTCCGGAAATTCCCAGTGCCTTCCTTACCTGAGGAATATGTTCCAGACATACCCTTTCAAACGCAATACCACTCCATGCCCGCACTTCGGGTGAATTACTTTTTTCTTTCCAATAGTTTTCATTTTGTACTTTATTTTTCATAAATTTGTAGTAGAATAATGTAAAATTATCCATAAGTTGATACATACAATTCTTTTGCTTATATCCAAAAGGCACATATTTTCTAATAAATCCACAATTTTCAAGCTCCGTCAATTTCTTAGATAAATCACCGGAACTTGCAATTCCGGTGATTGCACTGATCTCATCTCTTGTAATCCTTTTATTTACAGTACTCAGAGCTTCCACTATTCTAATATATTGATCCGGTTTGCTGAACAACGCACTATACAGATTCTCGTATTCATTCAACAAGAAGGCTCCGTCTTTAAAGAAAATATCATCTATATTTTGTGGGAGACTCTTTCCTTTTTTTAACAGACTCCAATAATAGGGAACCCCTCCCATAATCATATAGCATTGCAAAATCTGATGTCGGTTAAAAATTATTTTCTTACTTTGTAAATACTCTTCACACTCATGCAATGTAAATGGTTTCAAAAATATTTGCCCTGTAAGTCTGTTATGCAGGCCACCCTTGGCATTTACAATATTATGGATCATCCAATAAGTTGCTGATGCACATACTATGAATATTACATCCTTCTCAGCTCTGGCTGTGGCCCATCCATTCCAAAAACTTTCTATTGCCGAAATTAATCCACTATCCTTCGTATCCATCCAGGATAACTCATCAATAAAAATTATTTTTTTCTTGCTCTGACGCTTTAATGACTTTTTTTAATGCATTAAATGCATCATTCCATGTTTTCAGTTCATCGCAGGCTTGATATCCATATTCCTTTAATGATTCAGAAAGCTTTTCTAATTGAATTTCCTTTCTTTTCCCCGGTTCAATTTGATTATTGCTCACACATGTATGCTGAAAAGTAAATTCATGTTTAAACGTTTCTCTAATTAAGTATGTCTTTCCTATTCTTCTTCCAAATACAGCTACAAACTGCGGTTCTTCCTCTTCTATCAATGAAAGCAGATATTTTTGTTCTTCTTTTCTTCCTATCATAGCAGTATATTCCTTCCACAACCTTATAATATATGCGCATTTGGAAATTATGTTTTATTTTAATACCTTTTTTTAACATAAACAATATTTTTTCCAAGTCTTGTTTTTTTATTTAGTTTTGGAAAAAAATAATCAGCAAAAGATGATCTCATCCGCTAGTTTGCCTTGAAATTATATACCGGCTTCATGACCTCTATCACATCCACGGACTCCCGGATCACATCAATGATGTCTCCGAGGCTCTTATACGCCTTGGGTGCCTCATCCAGTGTGTTCTCGTTGACGGAGGTGGTGTAAATGCCCTGCATGGACTCCCGGTACTCCTCCATGCTGAGGTTCTCCTTCGCCTTCATCCGGGACATCAGTCTTCCGGCACCGTGGGGCGCGGAATAGTTCCACTCTGGATTTCCCTTGCCCACAGCCAGCACGCTGCCGTCCCACATATTGATGGGAATGAGAACTTTCTCCCCCGCATGAGCTGTGATGGCACCTTTTCTCAGAATCATTTCGTCGGTATCAATATAAATTTCTTCTGGCAAAATTCTGGCAGATCTTTACATCGTGAAGATAATCCTCCAGATACCTGCCGGACAGATAGCAGAGGTTCTCCGGCATGCCCGTCTCGGACTCATGCACCTGCCATTTCAGCTGCTTCAGCGCCTGCTGGATCTCGGCTCTGCGCCCCTGCTCCTTATAGGTGCGGATGATCTCCTCCCTCTGCTCCAGGTACTCCCCGTAGCCACGGTTTAGGTTGATCGCCAGCTGCTGGTAGATCTCCGTCACCTGTTTGCCTAGGTTCTTGGAGCCGGAATGGATGACGAGATATTTTGTCCCGTCCGCCGCCAGCACTTTCACATAGCTTCCGAAGGTCAGAAGCTGGATCAGGACATCCGTCTCTTCCTCCGTATTGTATTCCATCTCGATGTGCTCTAATTGTTTTCTCTTAGAACTGATCACACCCCACATATGCTGCACCATCGCCGCAAAACGTTCCCGCTCCCTGTCGTAGTCCGGGGATACTTCCTCCAATACGACCTTGCGGATATAATCGATGCGATAGGACAGTGGTCTATGGCTCTCCGCACCCATGCACAAAATGTAATTCCTGCCGCCCTGGGTGCTGATGTAGAGCTTCATGGGGATCACTTTCCATTCGCTCTCCTGCCCGCTCTTGCGGCTGAAATTCACGATGCGTAGTTTGCGTTTCTCATGTATCCCCTGCAGCACCGCCTCGATGATCTCCGCATCATAGGCATTCATAATATAATGATTTTAGAATACAAGATATTCCTCCGCAGGTCCGGTCTTGTCCTCCAGGTAGCTTCCCACCACACCCAGCGGATCCTCCTCGGTGAAAAAACGGATGGCTTCCCGGTAATTTTCCGGATCCACTTCATCCTCCACCAGCCGGTAATATACCATACGCGCCTCTTTTTCTCTGCGGATCAGTCCCAGATCCTCATACTCCTTTAATTTCTTGCGGAGTGTGGATTCGTCGAAGCTGATGGGTTCCCGGAAAGATGACAGATAATCCCTATCTATAATCTCCAGCAGTTCTTTCAGGGTGTATCTCTCACCCTCCGTCATAATATCCATCACGATAAAATGCAGCGCAATGTCTTTGTTGGTAAAACTTTTGGACTTGAATGCCCGGTACAGCGGATTGTGAGTGGCACTTTTCCCCTCCAGAGAGATGAAGGTCTTCTTCCCGGAAGGGGTTTGGCGGAATGATAACAGTTCTCCCAGGTAGCTCTGGATCCTGCGGCGCTCATTGTCGTAGCTGCAGGCGCTTTTTTGTCATACTCTTCTCTCGTCTTGAAGCCGTAGATGAAGAAATCGCGCATATAACTTCTTATATTGTCAAAGTTCTTGATCAGCTCGGAATATGCCATATTCTACTGCCTCCTTCTTTCGCCTGATATTTCTCCCGCTCCGGATGTATCTTAGGTTTTACTGAAAGTATACTAGATTTGAAAAGTAATGTCATTATCGTATTTTTTCTTTAAAACATCATATACTTTCTATAATTATTCTGTTTGTAAGTCAATTTGATCTTATTTTTGTCTTGTGTACAAGACAAAAATGATATATAATTGTTTTATTCAAAGGAGATTTTATATGAATCGAGATAGTTTAAAACAAATAATGATCGACCAAAAGGAGATTTATCTCAGCAATCCTCTGATCTTGCGGCAATATTCTCTGGAAGAAAACGTAAATTACTGTTTTGTCGGAATCAGAAGAACCGGGAAATCTTACATGATGTATCAGGAAATCCGATCTCTGATAGAAAAGGGGGTCCCTGTCTCTCAAATCGTATATGTCAATTTCGAGGACGAACGTCTCCTGGAAATGACTTCCGATGATCTGAATACCGTTTTGGAAATCGGAATAGAGCTGGCGGGACCTGACAACCGACCGTACTTATTTTTTGATGAAATTCAGAATATTGATGGGTGGGAAAAATTTGTCCGCAGAATGGCGGATATGAAATATCGGATAAACATCACCGGCAGTAACAGCAAAATGCTCAGCAACGAAATCGCTTCCACTCTTGGTGGACGCTTTGTGATCCTCAATGTTTATCCCTATTCTTTTCCGGAATATCTTACTGCCAATGGCAAGACACAAAATTACCTTGATGTGATCAGTACAAAAGACCGCGCCGAGGTTCTTAGCCTATATCATGAATATGTAACCTACGGAGCCTTTCCGGAATTAGTGGATATCAAAAATAAGCGAAGCTTTCTTGGCAGCATTTACCAGACGGTATATCTTGGGGATATCATAACCAGGAACAAAATCACCAACGATTTTGCCGTGAGATTAATTTTGAAAAAAATAGCAGAATCCATTACCAAGCCATTATCCTTCAGCCGGCTTACCAATATATTAAAAAATGCCGGAGCGTCCCTGGGGAAACAGACCGTTATAAATTATGTTGGTTATATGACCGACTCTTACCTGCTTTTTACCCTCCGGAATTACGCGGCAAAACTTGTAGAGAAAGAGACCTCACCAAAGTATTATTTTATGGATACCGGTCTTCTCGGTCTTATGTTGTTAGACTGTCAGTCCGCACAATTGGAAAATCTCGTTGCCATTGAACTGATCCGGCGCTACGGAATGGATAACGTTTATTTCTTCGAGAATAATGTTGAAATTGATTTCTATGTTCCTTCCGAGCAGCTTGCCATTCAGGTCAGCATGCAGGTTTTGGATAATATCGATACAAAAGAAAGAGAAACCAGGGCTTTCGCTAAACTCAAAAATTTTATTCCGGATGTCAGATGCCTTCTCATTACCAATAGTGAAGAAGCCGTTCTCGATTGCAATGGCATCCGCATTGATGTTGTTCCTGCCTGGAAATGGTTGTTAAACACAGACGGCACCCGCTCTCACTGAGTAGGTGCCGTCTTTATAAATTCTAATTTTCTCTTAGTACAGCTTCGCGCCTGCGGGGATATGATTGTCCACCATGAGCAGATGCAGTTCTTCCTCTTCGCTGTCCTTCTTGTTATTCACAGCAGACAGCAGCATACCGCAGGACTCAATGCCCATCATGGCTCTGGGAGGCAGGTTGGTGATAGCGATCAGGGTCTTGCCTACCAGTTCCTCCGGCTCGTAGTAAGCATGGATACCGGAGAGGATGGTGCGGTCGGTGCCGGTGCCGTCATCCAGAGTGAACTGTAACAGCTTCTTGGACTTGGGTACTGCCACGCATTCCTTTACCTTAACGGCTCTGAAATCAGACTTGCTGAAAGTCTCGAAATCTACAGTTTCCTCGAACAGAGGCTCGATCTTCACATTGGAAAAATCGATCTTGTTGTTCGGAGTGAAGAATCCGTTGTTGTCACCGGTAGTCTTGCCATCTTCTGCCTTACCATCAGCCTTCTTGGAAGCATTGCTGTCTAAGCTCTTCATCGTCGGGAAGAGCAGGACATCACGGATGGCAGGTGAATTGGTCAGCAGCATTACCAGACGGTCGATACCGTAACCGATACCGCCGGTAGGAGGCATACCGATCTCCAGTGCGTTCATGAAGTCTTCATCAGTAGTATTGGCTTCCTCATCGCCTGCTGCCAGTGCAGCTTCCTGCGCCTTGAAACGCTCTCTCTGGTCGATGGGGTCATTTAACTCGGAATATGCATTACACATCTCACGTCCGTAGATGAACAGCTCGAAACGCTCTACATAATCGGGCTTGTCCGGCTTTCTCTTGGTCAGAGGAGAGATCTCTACCGGATGATCCATAATGAATACGGGCTGGATCAGATGCTCTTCTACGAACTCTTCGAAGAACAGGTTCAGGATATCGCCCTTGGCATGACGCTCTTCGTAATGTACACCCTTCTCGTCTGCCAGCTTCTTCGCTGCAGCGGTGTCGGGGATCTGGTCGAAGTCAACGCCTGCATATTTCTTGACAGCATCTACCATGGTCAGTCTCTCGAAAGGCTTGCCCAGGTCGATGGTCTCTTCTGCGTAAGGGATCACGGTAGTACCGCATACTTCCTGTGCCACATAACGGAACATGTTCTCGGTCAGATCCATCATTCCGTAGTAGTCGGTGTACGCCTGGTACAGTTCCATCAGAGTGAACTCCGGATTGTGTCTGGTGTCCAGACCTTCGTTACGGAATACACGACCGATCTCAAAGACACGCTCCATGCCGCCGACGATCAGTCTCTTCAGATACAGCTCCAGGGAGATACGCAGCTTCACGTCCTCATCCAGGGCATTGTAATGGGTCTCGAAAGGTCTTGCTGCCGCACCGCCGGCATTGGATACCAGCATGGGGGTCTCTACCTCTAAGAATCCCTGTCCGTCCAAATAACGGCGGATCGCACTGATGATCTTGGAACGCTTTACGAAAGTATCCTTAACGTCCTGATTCATGATCAGGTCGGTATAACGCTGACGATAACGAATATCGGTATTGGTCAGACCGTGGAACTTCTCAGGCAGGATCTGTAAGCTCTTGGACAGCAGTGTTACCTTGGATGCGTGCACGGAGATCTCGCCGGTCTTGGTCTTGAATACTTCGCCCTCGATACCTGCGATATCACCTACATCGTACTTTTTGAAATCCGCATAGGATTCTTCGCCGATGCTGTCTCTTGCTACATATACCTGGATGTTGCCGGGCAGATCCTGTACATTACAGAAGGATGCCTTACCCATGACACGTTTGGACATGATACGTCCGGCGATGCGGACGGTCTTGCCCTCCAGTTCTTCAAAGTTATTCTTGATATCGGTGCTGTGATGGGTCACATCATATTGGGTGATCTGAAAAGGATCCTTGCCTGCCTGCTGGAGGTTAGCCAGCTTCTCGCGCTTTACCTTCAGCAGCTGGTGAATATCCTGCTCCTGTACATTTGTGTTCTGTGTATCTGCCACTTTTTTCCACTCCTTACTCTATCTTACTTACTCAACGTTACTTCTCTGGATCTCCAGAATCTTGTATGCGAATACACCTGCGGGTGTTTCTACTTCTACGGTATCGCCGACCTTATGACCGATCAGTGCCTTACCTACGGGGCTCTCGTTGGAGATCTTACCCTTTAAGCTGTTCGCCTCAGTAGAACCTACGATCTTGTAATCCAGCTCTTCGCTGTATTCCATATCCAGGATCTTGACCTGGCAGCCGATGTTGATCTTATCCAGATCTACTTCGTCCTCGACTACGACTTCTGCGTTCTTCAGAATCTTCTCCAGCTCTTCGATACGGGCTTCGATGTCTCTCTGCTCGTCTTTCGCTGCATCGTACTCGGCGTTCTCGGACAGGTCTCCCTGCTCTCTTGCTTCCTTGATCTTCTGAGCCACTTCCTGACGTTTTACCACTTTCAGATCATGTAACTCATCCTCATATTTTCTGAGGCCTTCGTAGGTCAAAATGTTTTTCTTTTCCTGCATGATACCGCACCTTCCTGTTTTCTATATTTTGCGCTGCCGACACTCCCGGCAACTATACTAGCCTAATCAACCGAGTTATTATACCCATTTTTACTGATGG
>DJEP01000034.1 GCA_002431915.1 Lachnospiraceae bacterium UBA5895
TACTTTCCTCGCTTACGTACCGCTACGGGCTGCGCCCGAAGCGGAAGCGGGTCTGCGGTTCTTAGCCCCAATGCGGGCTACGGCGATTCGATAACATTTCTTCACTAACTCTCCAGTTATGCCAGTGCCTGCTCCAGCTTCTGGCGGAAATCTGCTTCGGACATAGCACCACCGAAGACTACAGCGGGCTCCCCGTTTTTAAACACGATGAAATGCGGGATGCTTACCACGCGGTACTTCTGCGCAATCGCCATATTCTCATCCACATTGATCTTGCCGACCTTCATTCTGCCGGCGTAAGCTTCGGCGCATTTCTCCACTACAGGTCCCATCATTTTGCAGGGGCCGCACCAGTCGGCGTAGAAATCCACCAGAACGGGAAGTTCCGAATGCAGAACCTCTTCTTCAAAATTAGCAGCTGTAAATGTATATTCCATAATGATCCTTCCTTTCTCCGGCTGCCTGTAAGCAGCCAATCATCTTTAGTATTTCCGATTATCTGAAAATAATATATTTGCAGATAGGGTTGCCGATGGAAGAGAATTTTTCCTCGTATTCCGTCATAACATTGCCTTCCATCAGTGCAGCGTCATTATGCAGATCGTAGGTGATCACCTTCGCCTGCCAGCCGGCGGGTTCCAGCTCCTCCACAGCAAAATCAAACAGAGGACGGTTGTCGGTCTTGAACTCTAATGTTCCCTCTTTTTTTAGGATCACATCATAGCGTGCCAGGAATTGTCTGGAGGGCAGACGCCTCTTGGCGTGGCGGTCCTTGGGCCAGGGATCGGAGAAGTTCAGATAGATCCGGTCGACCTCTCCTTTTCCGAATACCTTGTCGATATCCTCGGCATCCATGCGGATGAATTTCAGATTGGGAAGCTCGTCCTCTTCCATTTTCTGGATCGCACGGAGCAGGACGCTGGAATATTTTTCGATTCCCACATAGTTGATCTCGGGATTTTCCTTTGCAAGTGTATGCAGAAAACGCCCTTTTCCCATACCGATTTCGATACGAATGGGGTGATCGTTTCCGAAGATCTCATGCCAGGTTCCGGGGCATGCTTCCAAAGTATCTTCCGGTACCACGTAGGGACTTTCGGCGATCACTTCGCGGGAACCGGTAATATTACGTAATCTCATATATTTAACGACCTTTCTTGATGAACACGGTAAATTCGTGTAAAATCTGTATTGTCAATGTACTTTATCTTGGAAATCTTGTCAAGTGACCATGATGGATATGGACAGTTGTGGCAAAACAGATATCGGAAAACGAGGAGGAAAAATTGTGAAATGGATGATTGCGTCGGACATTCACGGTTCGGCTTATTATTGCAGAAAAATGATGGAGGCTTATACAAAGGAAGATGCGGAGAGACTTCTGCTTTTGGGGGATATCTTATATCACGGACCCCGCAATGATCTCCCCGAAGGGTATGCGCCGAAGGAAGTGATCACACTGCTCAATGCGCATAAAAATGATATCTATTGTGTCCGGGGCAACTGCGACACAGAGGTGGATCAGATGGTGCTGGAATTCCCGGTACTCAGTGACTATTGTGTTATTGCGGAAGGGAAGACGGCAGTCTATGCCACACATGGACATATCTATAACGAACAGAAGCTCCCGCCGCTGCATCCCGGGGACATTTTGCTGCATGGGCATACCCATGTGCCGGAGTGCACCGTACACGAAGAAGAACAGTACATTTATATGAATCCCGGTTCGGTGTCGATTCCGAAGAAAGACAGCTGGCATGGATACATGATCTGGGAAGATAACGAGTTTGTCTGGAAAGATTTTGACGGTCAGGAACATATGCGAAAAAAATTAAGTTAATACTATGGTTTTTAAGCAAAATGGTGTATGATAAAGAATGTGCATTATCATACACCATTATTTTTGTAAGGATATCTTCAGGAAGGATTTATACATGCGTTTTTTTAAGCATTTTTCATATAGAACATTTTTTACAAAGGCAGTCATGGGACTCAGCGCCATCTGTCTTTTTGCATCTCAGGGACTGAGTGCCTCGGCGACCACTATCAAAGAAGAGAACATTGCCTATAATCAATCGCTGGCAGTACAGTCCAATGCAGTGGCAAACTGGCCTACGGGACCGGTGGTCAGTGCGGAATCCGCAATTTTGATGGACGCGGATACCGGAGCAATCCTGTATGCGAAAAATATTCACCAGAAGGAGTATCCCGCCAGCACCACCAAGATACTGACCACACTGATTGCCTCGGAGCGATGCAGTATGGATGAAATCGTGGATTTCTCCTATGATGCGGTACATGACATCGATCCGGGCAGCAACCATATTGCCATTGAACCCGGGGAGCAGCTGACCATGGAGGAGTGCCTGAATGCGATTCTGATCCGTTCGGCCAATGAGGTCTCTTTTGCGGTAGCGGAGCATATCTCGGGTACTACCTGGCAGGATTTTGCACCGATCATGAATGAGCGGGCGAAAGAACTGGGATGCGTGGACTCCAATTTCGTCAACCCCAACGGTCTGCCAGATGAGAACCACTATACCAGCGCTTATGATCTTGCGATGATCGGCAGAGCCTTTTTTGCAAATGAAGCATTATGCAAGATGACCATGACACATATGCTGCACATTCTGCCGTCGGAGAGACAGCCGGATGACATCATGGAAGTCAATAAGATGGAACTGATCCCCGGTGGAAAATACGCATATCCCTACCTGGTGGGCTGTAAGACCGGTTACACCGATGTGGCAAGAAGTACGCTGGTCTCTTGTGCACAGAAGGACGGCATGAAGCTGATCTGCGTGGTAATGAAGGATGAAAATCCGAATTACTATGAAGATACCATCGCGTTGTTTGATTACGGATTCAGCAATTTCCAAAAGGTCAACATTGCACAGACCGAGACCAAATACAACATTGACAATCCGGGTTTCTTTTATAGCGGCAATGACATCTTTGGTAATTCCAAGCCGATCCTGGAACTGAATCAGAGTGACTGTATTACTCTGCCGAATACCATCACATTCGAGGATGCGGTATCCGATATTTCTTATGATAATACGGCTCCCGGACAGGTAGCGGTAATTACGTATACGTATCATGATGTGGTACTGGGCACGGCATCCATAGATTTCACGGCTTCTGAAAAGGGAAGCAGTGTGTTCCGGGACGAGACCGCAGAGACAGGGGAAGCGGCAGCGTCTACAGAAATGGCGGGAGAGACGGACAGCACCCAGGCGACGCAGGAGTCGGAGACGGCGACTTCCGATGGAACAGCCGGAGATGGCGGCGGTATTCCCACAGCCACACAGCCGACGGATTCCGGGGAAGAGGACACGGCTTCCGGTGGTCCGGCAGTGATTTTCATCAATGTGGTAAAGGTGTTTTTCTGGATCCTGGGAATCGCGGTGGTGATTTTCCTTATCTTACTGTTGAGAGCGTTTATTAAAAACTATCATTTTGCTCATCGCAGTACCAGACTGACCTGGCGGTTTAACCGCAGAAGAAATCGTTCCAGATCCCGTTATCGTTCCGTGGATCAGGATCTGCAGAACAGACGCAGGGAAGCTATCCGACAGGCGAAGAAGCGGCGTAAACCCAAGAAAGCCAAGAAGCCAAACCGTTTCCGTGATCTGGACTTCTAAGAGAATATAGATATACAAAAAAGGCATGTCCCGATGATTACGTTGGGCATGCCTTTTAGGTCTTAATGATGCTGTTATTTATTCAATAAGTATTCTGCCAGATCCACGGCGGTATCCACATGCTCCGCATTTGCGTAGATGCCCATGACAATACCGTCTCCACGGAAGTAATAGTTGTCGGTCAGATCCTTGCAGTCTGTCAGGCAGATGCCTACCGGTACGGGATCCTGCATGTCTTCCGGATGAAGCGGATCGGGATATTCCGGTGTGTAATCGGTATTCAGATCATCGTTTGCTGCCTCGATCGCCAGTACCACTTCTCTGTCTACATAATAGAAATAGGGCTCCAATGCCTGGATCTGTTCGTCTGTGAGGATGTCCCGCAGATCATAAAACAGGCTGCTGTTGGCATATTTTTGGAAAGAATCAAAATCCGTGATCATGCTGTCCAGCTCATTTGCTGCTACATATACCATCAGCTTCTGGGAAGAAGTGACGGAGGTCTCATCCATGCTGTCTTCCATGATACGGATGGAAGTATCGAGGGTGATATCGCTGGTATTCAGATCAATGCCCTCTTTTTCAGCGAAATCCGCAATAAAACCCGGCTGCTCGGAAGACATCTGATCTAAGGGACTTGCGTTTAATAAAACGGCGTTAAAAGCCGTATCTCTCCGGTTCATAAACTGGTAAATAAAGCTTACGATCATGCCGATGACAATCACGGAAATGATCACGTGCCATTTGTAATAATACCAGAAATACGCCAGCTTCTGTTTGGGAGTACCGTTTTTCAGTGCTTCCCGTTCTTCTTTAAATTCATCCATTACCGCCATGGGGAATCCGCCTTTCTGCTCGAAGTACGATGAAATCAGGGATAAATATGAGCAAGCTCATGTGGGCTTAGTCCTTTTGACCCTGGCATCATAGAATATATTTATGATAAAGGTTCTCTATCCGAAAGTCAATGAACGAAGTGTGAGAGGATTCTAAAAAAAGAATTAAATATCAGCAGAAACATAAGGCATGCCTTGCAAGTTCAGACCGGATGATATATTATAGTAGACATAGCACAGGTTTTTGTCTATCGGCGGACAAAAACGCGATATAGAACGAATTACAAATAAATATATGAGAGAAAAGGAAACGAAAAATGAGTGATTCTTACGTAGAATGTCTGGTAAAAGCAAAACAGCCTGCATGGGCAAAAATCTTAAAAGCATTACTGATTGCACTGACAGTGTTAAGCTGCCTGGTCATGTTTGTATTTATTATTTTCCTTCCAATTGCGCTGGCAGCAGGCGTGGGAGCATACTTCCTGAATATGTACACCGATCTGGAGTATGAATATCTCTATCTGGACAAGGAACTGTCCATTGACAAGATCATGGCGAAGAGTAAGAGAAAGCGCGTCGGCACCTACAGCCTTGACCGTATGGAAGTATTTGCACCGGTCTATTCCTATCATCTGGACAACTTCAAGAACCGTCAGGTGAAGGAGAAGGATTACAGCATCGGCGAGGTATTGCAGCCGGACGGACGCTATGCCATGTACTATGAAGGCGGAGAGAAGATTATCTTAAGCCCCAACGAGGAACTGGTGAAGGTGCTTAAGAACATGGCACCCCGCAAAGTGTTCAGTGAATAATGGAATAATAGAATGATTTAAAAGCTTCGGTACTGAGATGGTATCGGAGCTTTTCTTGTATTGGAAAATAAATGATAAAAAAATATAAGCTATCCGGTTGACAGCTATCCGAAACTCTGCTAAACTCATGAAAATGCCATAAGTAAAACGAATATATATCATAATTACAACTTATGACGACATAGTAAATCATTCACAAATCTTATCAAATGAACACAGGAGGAGAGAAAATGGGACAGATTATTGGTGAAGGTATTACCTTTGATGACGTACTGCTCGTACCGTCTTATTCTCAGGTAGTTCCCAATCAGGTGGATTTGACCACATGGCTGACGAAAAAGATCAAGCTGAAAATCCCTATGATGAGCGCAGGAATGGATACTGTTACCGAGCATCGCATGGCAATCGCCATGGCAAGACAGGGCGGTATCGGTATTATTCATAAGAACATGTCTATCGAAGCACAGGCAGAAGAGGTAGACAAGGTAAAGCGTTCCGAGAATGGTGTCATCACCGATCCTTTCTCTCTGTCTCCCGAGCATACACTGGCAGACGCAGATGCACTGATGGCGAAGTTCCGTATCTCCGGTGTACCTATCACCGAGGGCAGAAAATTAGTCGGCATCATCACCAACCGTGATCTGAAGTTCGAGACCGATTTTACCAAGAAGATCAAAGAGTCCATGACCAGCGAAGGACTGATCACCGCTCCCGAAGGCATCACTCTGGAAGAGGCGAAGAAGATCCTGGCAAAGGCAAGAAAAGAAAAGCTTCCCATCGTGGACAAGGACTTTAACTTAAAGGGTCTGATCACCATCAAAGATATTGAGAAGACCATCAAATATCCTCTGGCAGCTAAGGATTCCCAGGGCAGACTGCTCTGCGGTGCCGGCGTAGGTATCACCGCCAACGTGCTGGATCGTGTGGCAGCTCTGGTAGCAGCCAAGGTCGATGTCATCGTACTGGATTCCGCACACGGTCATTCCCAAAACGTATTGAACTGCCTGAAGATGATCAAGGAAAAATATCCTGATCTGCAGGTAATTGCAGGTAATGTAGCTACCGGCGAAGCTACCCGCGCACTGATTGAGGCAGGAGCAGATGCCGTTAAGGTAGGCATCGGACCCGGTTCCATCTGTACCACCCGTGTGGTTGCAGGTATCGGTGTTCCTCAGGTATCAGCTATCATGGACTGCTACAGCGTAGCAAAAGAATACGGTATTCCCATCATCGCTGATGGCGGTATCAAGTATTCCGGAGATATTACCAAGGCAATCGCAGCCGGCGGCAACGTATGTATGATGGGTTCCATGTTCGCAGGATGTGAGGAGAGTCCGGGAGAATACGAGCTGTTCCAGGGTAGAAAATACAAGGTATACCGTGGTATGGGTTCCATCGCAGCCATGGAGAACGGCAGTAAAGACCGTTACTTCCAGGAGAATGCGAAGAAACTGGTACCCGAAGGTGTCGAGGGGCGTGTGGCATACAAGGGCAGCGTAGAAGATACCGTATTCCAGTTACTGGGCGGTCTTCGTTCCGGTATGGGTTACTGCGGTGCACAGGATATCGAGACCCTGAAAGAGACCGGCAGATTCGTGAAGATTTCTGCTGCATCCCTGAAGGAGAGCCATCCTCATGATATCCATATCACCAAGGAAGCTCCGAACTACAGTGTGGATGATAAATA
>DJEP01000070.1:0-556 GCA_002431915.1 Lachnospiraceae bacterium UBA5895
TTATAATCCATATATTCCACAACAATCAGATAGATCGACAGGGCGAACAGGGATACGATCCACAGGATCAGGAAGATCACCTTGTTGCTGCCGGTCAGAAACAATAATGCCAGGAAAAACAGGGGCACGATCCAGATGCATTTCAGACCGATCTTTATTCTTTTTCTGTTTTTTTCATGAAGGGTCTGCTCATAATCCAGCACCTTCTGGAAAATCTCTTCGTAATCTCTTTCCATGAAATTTCCTTTCCGCTTTCTGCCTATTCGGAACTTTATTCGCAAAATCGCTCCTGCAGAGATTTCCTTTTGCTCATGAAGTTACCTCGCCCTATAAACATTGCAAAATTTTCTTACGAATGCCAGCATTCGACGAATATTATGCAATGTTTACATGGCTCCGAATAGGCATCACATGAGCTCTGTATCTTCCATTCTCTCTTCCACAAAGTGATTCAGTTTGACGAAGGGGATCCGGATCACCAGTCCGATCAGCAGACCTTCCAGCATAAACAGAATCAACTTCGCCAGTGCTGCCATATAGGCGGTTCCGTACATAC
>DJEP01000070.1:599-39743 GCA_002431915.1 Lachnospiraceae bacterium UBA5895
GGTTCCGTACATACCCGCCAGTGCCTCACGCATTGCCGTAATTGCATAAGGGAAGGGGAAGAAGATGTATATCTTCTGGTATATATCAGGAAGCAGTTCGATAGGGAATGTTCCGCTGGATCCCGCGATCTGCAGTACCATAACGATTACGCAGACAGCCTTGCCCACATCCCCGAACGCCAGCGTCAGGGAATAGATCAACAGGGAAAATGCGGTGGCGGTAAAACTTGCCGCCAGGAAAAACAGTCCCGGTTCCACAATATTTACTTTCAACAGCCACAGATCTCCCGCTACGATAATTGCCGCCTGAATCTGTGCCAGCAGCAGGAACAGCAGATATCTGCCGAAATACAGCTGATAACTCTGTACATTTTCAAGATTTTTCAGTGATGCCTTTACCTTCACCAGTGCTACCAGAATCGTAGACCCTACCCAGATCGCCAGTGTGGAATAGAACGGTGTCATGGCAGAACCATAGGTTGCCACCGGATACATGGCTATGGTCTCCATGGTCACGGGAGATGCGAAATATGCTCCCAGACTGTCGGGATCTCCTCCCAGAAAACGTACCAGAATATCCATCATTTCCTCTTCGGAAGCGCCCTCCAGCTGATCTGTCAGGTCTGTCAGTTTTTCACTGATAGAATCTACCACACCCTGGATCTGTCCCAGGCTCTCGCTGGTTCCGTCGACCGCATCGCCGACACCTTCCATAACTACACCTATATTCTGTACGGTACTGCTCAATGTATTTACCAGGTTGGTCACCTGATTCAATGAATCTGACATATTTGTCAGAACCCTCTGCATCTGCGGCACCAGATTATTTTTATAGATGCCCTGCATATTGCTCACGGAATTCTCACAGCTGTCGATGACACTCTTTAAATTATTCATGGCATTGTTGACATTGACCTTCGCCTTCTCTGCCGCCTGTTCATCGGTGGATTCCAGTACACTGCCTATGACAGTGTTCATCATATCCAGTTCTTTCTGCATAGCTTTCAGCGCTTCAATGGCAGCATCCGTTGCTGCCGTATTGCCGCTTCCGCTGCCGGTGGAAGCATCCCCGCCGGATACGCTTCCCTGCACACGCTGTTCAATCAGCGCTGCCAGCAGGGTGTTCACCTGTCCGTTCAGGGTGTTGGTGTCCCTTGCCACTTTATTCAGATCCTTCGTCATCTGTGCCGTATCGTCTGCCAGCTTGCTCTGATCCAGGATCTTTTTCATATCCTCCAGTGAGGTCTGTATGGTACTCATGGAGGTATCCACATTCGTGCTGAAATTCGACAGCGTATCTCTGGTGGAAGACAGATTCTGACTGCTCTGGTTCAGACTTGCCGTCGTCGCATCCAGTTTCTTCTGCATTGCGGGAATCTCATAATTCACATGGGTGATCGCCGCTTCCAGTCTGTCATTCCCCGCCCGGAAAGTATCGATCATCGCACTGTATTCCTTCAGGTTGTCATTCAGTTCTTCCAGATCGGTACGGAATTCCTCCACATAGCTGTCTCCCTGCATCTGATCCGATACGGAATTGCCCTCTTCGAAAATCGTGGTAGCTGCCACTTTGATAAAAGTCTGATTAATGGTATTCTGCAATGTTCCCGCTACCGTATCCGTGATCTTGGTAGCAATAGCGTTGCTCTTCTGATTCTGGTAATAAATCAGTGACGGATTCTCAAAATCATCAGAGAATACATTGTACATACTATATGTAAATTTATCTGTGATGATGATGGCTGCGTAATATTTCCCCGCTTCCACGCCTTCCCGCGCTTCTTCCTCGGTATCTAAGAAGATCCATTTCACACTGGTGTTGGAATGCAGACTCTCCAGCACGGATTCTCCCATGTTCACCACAGAACCGTCCTTCAGCGTGTAATCCTTATCCAGAGACACTACCGCCACGGGGATTCCTCCGGTATTGGCATAGGGATCCCAGTTGGCAAAAATATTAAACCATGCATACAGCGACGGTATCACACACAGTCCGATAATTATGACCAATGCAAAAGGCTGTTTCACCAGTTTTTTCAGATCTCCTGTGAAAATTTTCCAAATGTTTTTCATGCGATTTCTATAGACTCCTCATCTGTATCCGTTCTATGTAGCTTTTCCTGCCTTTGTCCGGCTTCGCATACCCCCAGCAGCAGAAAAAATAACGGTGCATTCAGTACCTGCCGGAAACTGACCAGGGAATGCATTCCGTAAGTAATCAGCAACAGCAGCCCCAGCCGGTTCCCACTGTATTTCCGCAATGCGGTAAAAAATACGGCTGCATAAGCGAAAACTCCGAGCGCTCCCATATTGATCAGCGTGGTCAGCCACTCATTATGGGCATTCGTAAAAATCGAACCGGCAAAATATCCTTTGTCAAACAGTACCGTGCCTCCGGGCAGCACCTGTCCCAGATAGCTTGCAAAACAATCCGGTCCTGCCCCCAGCAGCTTCTGTCTGAGATCTCCCTGACAGAATCCCTGCCATGCCATCTGCCATAATCTTCCCCGGTGGTTACCCCATTCCTCGAAATTACTACCCTGTAGTTTCGAAATATACCATATTACTGCACCCGCAGCCAATACCAGACTGCCATACAGCACCCCGGTTCGTAACATCCTCTTTTTCTTCTCAGGAAGGACATGATGTATCCCACAGAATAACAGACACACCACAGCAAACGGGATCCACCCCTGCCAGGCTGCCAGCCGTTTGGCAATACCGTCCTGCAACAGGATGTCAAAGGTTCCCAGGGATTGCATCCCCTTTCCCCACAGCAGCATTCCCACACAGACACCGGTCAGCAGAAAAAGCAGAGCCTCCCACAGTTTGGTGTTCTTACGGCTGCCCCAAAAGCACATCCACAGTGCCACACATGCCACCATCACACCGCCGTCACTTCCCTGTAAAAGCAACAATACGATCGCAAGAGTATTGCAGACTCCAAGCAGCATCGAACCTCCTCTTCGCCCCTCTTCCACCGCCTGCAGAAAAAGTGCCAGCGATAAAGGAAACATCACACTGTAATACCCGCTGAGCCAGTTATTGTTCCCCAGTGTAGTGAGCATATGCGTATATTCCCAGTCCCCTACGACATAACCCTTCAACAATCCTAACGGATCATATCCCAGCTTCTGCAGCAGACCGATCAGCGTAACGAGCACAAATGCCCCTTCTCCAAGCAGCAATACCGTCCCGCACTGCCCGGCATACCTTGCCGTCAGCAAAAATCCGCCCACCATCAGACAGATCGTGACAGCTCCCATGTACCATTCCCGTTCTCCCGTCCACGCAGTACTTCCGTAAGGACTGCAAAGTGCGGAAACCACAGCGTTGGCTCCGTACAGACAGACTGCTGTCACTACGATATGCTCTCTGCACCATCCGATTATTTTTTTCCCGGTTTTTCTCATATACATACCGGAACTACCGCAGTTTTCCATCCGATAGCGTTGTTCTATCCGTCTGTGTTGTTCCATCCGTCTGTGTTGTTCCATCAGGCAGCTTCTTACCACAGCGATTATCTGTACCACCAGACAAATCCCCATACAGATCAGAGAGATATTGCGATATAAATAATATTTGCTATCGCCCAATTTGTAATATCCATTTCCGGGAATATAGTACAGCGGCAATACTACCAGAATGGCAGCCATATATATATGACATACGATTTTCAGGAATTCCTCTTTCCGCTTCTCCATGCCCTATAGGCTCCTTTGTATCACAGACTGCGTAACTACTTGCATTGTAAGCGTTTCTCCCCCTTCTGTCAAACCGTTTACTCTTTACAAAATGGTGAGCTTGCCAAAACGCAGAACGCCCACGGCGGATGGAATGTCCTTCCGAAGATGTTTGTCGGGAGGTGGTGATATTTTCTCGAAAAGTGCTGAAAGACAGGGTGGAGCGAACAGGACGTTCGCGACAGGCGGACGGCGACAAGGATGTTCCGTTCGCCGTTGGCGTTCGTTTGGTGTAAAAACCTTAAAAACAATGAATTCCGTACAAAAAAGTTCCTAAATCAGGAATTTTTGTACGGAATTTCTTCATTTTGCACGCTAAGCGAAAATAACAGCTTTTTACATGGCAAAATCTCATGTTTTTGTATTTTTTGAGTAATAAATAGGATTTTAAATACAGAGCTCTCCACTCTTCGTGGAAATTTCGTCGCTTTGGGAGCTTGTCTGGTCTATGGCAGCCCTCCGCAATGAGTCTCGCCATTCATAAGATTGTCAGCAAAAAACGCTGCCAATCTTATTTCCAAAATTTCTTTTTTCTGCCGTCCTTCGGCTCCTTGTTGTCTCCCTCTCCGCTTTCTGTTGTCTTCTTCACCGCATTCAGGGAATCTCCGGTCAGCGCATCAAACTGCTTTAACAGTTCCTTCGCCTCCGGCTTCAACTTATCGGGAGTCTGTACCACAAGTGTTACATAATGGTCACCGCGAACATTCTTATTTCTCCAGGAAGGAACACCCTTGCCGCGGAGACGAATCTTCGTATCCGTCTGGGTTCCTGCCTTCACATCATAGACCACCTTACCGTCTACAGTATCAATCAAAATTTCTCCGCCCAATGCTGCTACCGCAAAAGAAATCGGAACGGTGGAGAAGATATTGAAATCCTGTCTCTGGAAAATCGGATGACGACCTACACGCACTTCTAACAGCACATCACCTCTGGGTCCTCCGTTGATACCGGGTTCTCCCAGTCCTGGCTCACGAACAGCCTGACCATTGTCAATACCTGCGGGAATTACTACCTCATAACGCTTCTTCATCGGAATATATCCGGTACCACGACAATCCGGACACTTCTCCTTGATCACCTTACCGGTTCCCTGACATTCGGGACAAGTATGCACCGTACGCATCGTACCGAAGAGCGACTGTGAGTTATATACTACCTGACCCTTACCACCGCACTTTGTACAGGTCTCCGGGTTGGTACCTGGCTTTGCTCCGGAACCGTTACAGGTCTTACAAATCTCTTTTACTGTAGGCTCAATCTCCTTTTTGCAGCCGAAGACAGCCTCTTCAAACGTGATCTGAACGCTGATGCGGACATCCGCACCCTTCCTGGGTCCGTTACTCTGGGAATTTCTGCTTCTTCCGCCGCCAAAGAAATCTCCGAAAATATCACCAAAGATATCACTGAAATCCGTACCGCTGAAATCAAATCCACCGGCTCCGCCTGCACCACCTTCAAATGCGGCATGACCATACTGATCGTACTGGCGTCTCTTCTCGGGATCACTCAGCACGGCATAAGCCTCGGAAGCTTCCTTGAACTTCTGCTCCGCATCTTTGTCTCCGGGGTTCATGTCGGGATGGTATTTTTTCGCCAATACACGGTATGCTTTTTTAATTGCAGCGTCATCTGCATTTTTATCTACACCGAGGACTTCGTAATAGTCTCTCTTCTGCTCTGCCATTTTTACACCTCTGTCACATAAATCTGAAAATGGTTATGCACAGGGCACGCTTCTGCGTGCCCTGTGCCCCCGTTATTTGCAATCGCTGTTACACAGCATCTACTGTTATACCACGATTTGCCTTATTTGTGAAGCCTGTTTATACTTCTCTGAAATCTCCGTCGATAACATCGTCATCTGCGTTGCTGCCTGCATTGCTGCCGGTCTGTGCATTCATGTCAGGACCTGCTGCGCCCTGAGCACCCTGCTGTGCCTGTGCAGCCTGCTCATACATCTTGGTGAATACGGACTGTGCACTCTGGGTCAGTTTCTCTTTTGCAGCCTTCAGCTCATCTACATCACTGTCGCTCATTTCCTGATCTTTGGTTCTCTCCAGGATAGACTTAACAGCTTCCAGGTCAGCCTGTACCTGAGTCTTGTCGCTCTCGGGTACCTTGTCACCTACTTCGTTCAGAGCCTTCTCGGTCTGGAATACGAAGGAGTCTGCTTCGTTTCTTGCCTCGATAGCTTCCTTACGCTTCTTATCCTGTGCCTCGAACTCGGCTGCTTCCTTAACAGCCTTCTCGATATCGGAATCGGACATGTTGGAGCCTGCGGTAATGGTGATGTGCTGCTCCTTGCCGGTACCCAGATCCTTAGCGGATACATTTACGATACCGTTAGCATCGATATCGAAGGTAACCTCGATCTGAGGGACTCCTCTGGGAGCGGGAGCAATACCGTCCAGACGGAACTGTCCGAGGGACTTGTTATCCTTGGCGAACTGACGCTCACCCTGTACTACGTTGATATCTACTGCGGTCTGATTATCGGCTGCGGTAGAGAAGATCTGGCTCTTCTTGGTAGGAATGGTTGTATTTCTCTCGATCAGTCTGGTAGCAACACCACCCATGGTCTCGATGGACAGGGACAGAGGAGTTACATCCAGTAACAGGATATCACCGGCACCTGCATCACCGGCAAGCTTACCACCCTGAATAGCAGCACCGATGGCTACACACTCATCAGGATTCAGAGACTTGCTGGGCTCTTTACCGGTCAGGGCTCTTACCTTGTCCTGTACCGCAGGGATACGCGTAGAACCACCTACTAACAGTACCTGACCCAGATCGGAATAATTCAGACCTGCGTCCTTCATAGCGTTCTGTACAGGAACTGCGGTCTTGTCAACCAGATCTCTGGTCAGTTCATCAAACTTTGCACGAGTCAAGTTCATATCAAAGTGCTTAGGTCCTTCTGCGGTTGCGGTAATGAAAGGAAGGTTGATGTTGGTGGTCATTGCGCTGGACAGCTCTTTCTTAGCCTTCTCAGCTGCTTCCTTCAATCTCTGCATAGCCATCTTATCGCCGGACAGATCCACGCCTTCTGCTTTCTTGAATTCATCCAGCATCCACTGAATGATCTTGTTATCGAAATCATCACCGCCAAGGTGTGTATCACCGTTGGTAGCCAGTACTTCAATGACACCGTCACCGATCTCAATGATAGATACATCGAAGGTACCACCACCAAGGTCATATACCATGATCTTCTGCTCTTTCTCATTGTCCAGACCATAAGCAAGTGCTGCTGCGGTAGGCTCGTTGATGATACGCTTTACATCCAGACCTGCAATCTTACCGGCATCCTTGGTAGCCTGACGCTGAGCGTCGTTGAAGTATGCGGGGACTGTGATAACCGCCTCGGTAACCTTCTCACCCAGATAACTCTCTGCATCTGCTTTCAGCTTCTGCAGGATCATTGCGGAGATCTGCTGAGGAGAGTATTTCTTGCCGTCAATGGTGCGACCGTGATCGGTACCCATATCTCTCTTAATGGAAGAAATGGTCTTCTCGGCGTTGGTAACTGCCTGACGCTTCGCAGGCTCGCCGACCAGTCTCTCACCAGTCTTGGTAAATGCTACTACAGAGGGCGTGGTTCTCGCACCTTCTGCATTTGCGATAACGGTGGGCTTACCACCTTCCATAACAGCTACACAGCTGTTGGTTGTACCCAAGTCAATACCAATAATCTTACTCATAATATTTTCCTCCTGTTTTTTACTCTTTCTTGTCTGCGTTTATGGTTTCTATATCTAAAAATATGTGATGGTTAATTTATTGAACAACTCCTACCATGCTGTGTCTTACGACCATGTCATGGTATGTGTAACCCTTCTGAAGTTCCTGGGCTACCACACCGGATTCATACTCATCGCTCTCCACCTGCATGACTGCGTTGTGAAGGTTCGGATTAAATTCCTGTCCGACGGCTTCGATGGGTTTCACACCGATGTTCTCAAGTTCTGACATCAACTGCTTGTAGACGCGGTTCATACCGTCTACAAAAGGATCCTCTTTGGATTCTTTGGAAACCGTAGCCAGACCTCTTTCAAAATTGTCCACCACCGGAAGGATCTTCTCGATCACGCTCTTGGCACCGGTATCGAACATGGCCTGCTTTTCTTTGTCGGTTCTCTTACGGAAGTTCTCGAACTCTGCCATCTGACGTTTTACTCTGTCTTCCAGCTGATCAATCTTCTCCTTGTAGGAATCTTCCTTCTTGTTCAGCTTTGCCTGTTTCTTTGCCGCCTTTTTATCCGCCTTGCTCACAGACTCTTCCTCTTCGGGTTCCTCTTCTTTCAGCTCTTCGGCATCTGAAAGATCCTGTTCCATTTCTTCTAATATTTCCTTTTCCTGTTCTGCCATTCTTACTTTCCTTTCTGGAATCTGTCTATTCTTTGCGGTAAAGGTCATCCAGCTGGTTCTGCACCGTCCGCAGGGTTCCGATGACCTTGTCATAATCCATTCTCTTGGGACCTATGATTCCTATGGTTCCCTTCATGCCTTCGCCCAATTCATAAGTAGCTGTGACAACACTGCAATCTTTCATGCTCTGTACCGGTGTCTCGTCTCCGATGTACACCTGAATACCGGTGCTGCCCTCATCTGCCAGAGATTCCTGAATCAGACCGCCCAGCTGCTGTTTTTCTTCGAAGGCATTTATCAGTTTGCTTGCTTTGGACTGATCTGCCAGTTCCGGATACCGGAAAATATTGTTGGCACCGCTGGTATAGATCTCCAGGTCTTCATCTGCCTTGATGGCATCTGTCACAGCATCAATCACCTCACTGACGATCTCACTGTGGATTCCGGCCTGCTGTTTCATCGCTGCGATCATTCCCAAATTGATCTCCTCCATGGATAATCCATTGAGGTGGGTATTCAGCAGAATGTTCAGCTTCAGCAATGTCTCATCATCCAGTTCCTGATCCACCGCCAGAATATTGTTCTTGATCACATTGCCTTCGGCAACGATGACTGCCAGAATCTGTCCGGCATCCACCCGGGACAGCTGGATGAATTTTACCTTGTTGCGATGTACCTGCGGAGCACTGATCATGGTGGCGTACTGTGTGTTCTGAGCCAGGGTCTTCACTACCTGCTTTAACAGGTTCTCCAACTTATCCTGTCTCTCCAGAAGCATATCCTTCATCTCATTGACTTCCTGCTCTCTGGCAGCCATCATGGTATCCACATAGAAGCGATATCCCTTATCGGAAGGAATTCTTCCTGCGGAAGTGTGCGGTTGTATGATATAACCCATCTCTTCCAGATCCGCCATCTCATTCCGGATGGTTGCCGAGCTTAAATTCAGATCCGTGTATTTCGAAATGGTTCTGCTGCCTACCGGCTCCCCCGTTTCCAAGTAGTTCCGGATAATGGCTTGCAATATAATTGTTTTTCTGTCATCCAATTGCATTCCATCACTTCCTTTGGGATTATTAGCACTCATCTAAAAGGAGTGCTAACATCTTCTTATCCTAAAATAGCACTACAGGATATTATTGTCAACCGATTTTCCGGAAAATAATTCTAAACAAAATATTAAAAAAAAATATTCAGAGCCCCATTCGCAAAACAAAGAAGAACCGGTACTATTTGAGTACCAGTCCTGTCTCTAAATATACGGGAAGCGCCCGTACATATACCATATCTATTGTGCCCCCGATAATGATCAGGAAGCATACCGCTATGCCTGCGTTTACCAGCCATCTCGGAAAAGTCTTGCCTCTGAAACTGATTTCCGAAAGCTTCTGAATTCCTTTTACCATGTAATACATTAGTGGAATCAGTGCCGGGAGCAGGTAACGTCCCTGGTTCTGATAATCCGTGGTATACGCATAATAAATCGTCAGAAAAGCCGGCATGAAAATACAGTACAGCATATTTATATGGAAGAACCACTCTCTTCCGGATATCTTCCGTCGTTTTTTATAACAGATCAGATACAGAAGTGCTCCCACAATGCCCGCGGTGAAAAATACTTTATATGCCCGATACAGCCAGATGGATCCATAGATGGACATGGAACCGAATGCCGCCACAAAACTGTGGAACAGTCCGGACAGGGTATAACGCTCCCGGAGCATTTCGAATACTGTATATTCCATGGACTGATAGGTCTGCATGGTCAGAGGATTCACGCTCTCTATTGCATACTGTATTGCCATTTTTTCCCGAGTGGCAAGTCCTAACAGGTCCCCGTCCAGTACGATATAACTGCGGATGAACCACCATCCGATCCCTATCAGAACCACTGCCGCAATAAAGCAGCCGTATTTTAACATCTTCTTCCAGTCATAAGAATAGCCGCCGCTCTCCTTTTTCTGTAAAAAGAACATTACAAACAGCAAAATGCAGCTTACGATATATCCATAGGCATTATAATAAGAAAGTGCGCATAAAATAATGCCTCCGCTCATCCACAAACTGTTCCGGGCATTGATGCCGTCCTGGTAGGCACAGATCAGCGCGTATACCATCATTGCCGTGGACAGCATACAGCAGGAATCGGTATTTACATAGGTGTGCATGAACAATCCTTCCGGCAGGTAGGTCACCGCAAAGCAGAACAGCCAACGGAATCTGTCATCTTGAAAGACTCTTTTACCTATAAAATATACGACGATCGCCATCAGCAGTCCGAATGTCACATTCACCAGGCGTGCGGTGTAGAGCAGCGCGATCTCGGATTCTGTGAACAGACTGACAAAACGCATAATGCAGCCCTGCACAATATAGGGAAATGCATTATACAGTGCATAGGAAAATCCATACGCCGGGATCCGCACCTCTTCCTCCAGTCCCGTGGGAATCTTACCGTATTTGCAGATAAACTGCGGAATCAGATATCTCGCGTGTTCATCCGGAGGATTGCCGAACAGCGGAGGTGTATTGGCAAGGGGCTGCAGCAGGGCGATGGTAAGCGCCAGCGTCAGAAATCCCAGCAGATATAATGTAAAAATAATCTTTTCTGATTTTTTCTGCATTCTGTCATCCTTCAACATTTTTGATCAATAATGGTACAAAGACCCCAAAGTGATTATTCAACTTTGGGGTCTGATAGATCACCACCCATATAATTATCCAGAACCTTATTCGCAAAACCGCACCTGCGGTGCTTTTCTTTTGCTCATAAGGTTACGTCGTCATATAAAAATGAGCAAGTATTCTTACGAATGCAAGCATTCGACGTATACTTTGCTCATTTTATCTGACTCTGGATAATTATATGTAGAAGCTACCGGTGGTCTCTTTGTTCATTACATAATAAACCATGTTCTCTTCGGGCTTTACATACAGCTCTACGCTGGTCAGATCAGCTGCCTTCTGCTTCAGGTCGTATTTCCATACATCCCTGGCGATCTTCATCAGATCTTCCTGAGAGTAGGATTTGCCGCCGAACTGCACGCTGATCTCGCTCTTTAACTCTGCCTTCCCGGCTCCGGGCTTCTTAGCAGGTGCTGCTTTCTTAGCAGTCTCCTTCTTTACTGTTTCCTTCTTTGCAGTCCGCTTCCTGGCTGCAGGCTTCTTCGCCTCTGCCTTTACGGGTTCTTTTGCAGATGCCTTCTCAGGTGCCTTTTCCTCTTCCTTCGCTACAGGTGCCTTCTCAGCTTCCTTTACAGCGGTTGCATTTTCTGTCTTAACTGGAGTTGTCGGTGCTGCTTTCTTCACTTCTGCCTTAGGCGCTTCCGCCTTCGCTGCTGCTACAGTTTTCTTAACTACTGCCATGTTACCGTCTCCCTTCTGTACGAATCTTGTACAAAAAATATTTTCATTCTCCTCACAAGTGCCATATTACGGCACTCGATAAGGGTAGTGTATTCCATTTCCCTATAATTGTCAACTGTTATGCGAATACAAGGAAGTACAGTAATACAACGATGCCCAGTGCAATACGATACCATCCGAAGACTTTAAAGTCATGCTTCTTGATGTATCCCATCAGGAAACGGAGCACGAACAGGGATACGATAAAGGATACCACTGTACCGATCAGCAGACATGCCAGTTCTATTCCCGTAAATGCGAATCCGAACTTCAGCACCTTCAGAAGGCTGGCTCCGAACATGACGGGAATCGCCAGGAAAAAGGTGAATTCCGCTGCTACCGTTCTGGAGATACCGATGACGATGGCTCCTAAAATCGTAGCTCCGGAGCGGGAGGTTCCGGGCAGTGCCGCAGCCACCAGCTGGCACAATCCGATGATCAGTGCATCTCTGTAAGTCAGCTGTGACAGTTTCGTGGTAGTCGGTACACGGTTCTTATTCCAGTTCTCGATCACGATGAACAGAACACCCACCAGTACCAGCATCGCCGCTACCACGATGACCTGAACCGTCACGCCACTACTTCCGATCTCTTTTTTGAAGGCTTCGCTCACTGCATCATCAAATAACAATCCGTAAACCACGGCAGGGATGCATGCCACGACGATCTTCACCCACATCCAGAAAGCATCCATGCTTAATGCTACATTTCCTACGGTGAAATCTTTTTTGGATCTTATAATGCCGCCCTTTTTCGTCTGCTGATTTTTCTTCAGATAGAAGGGCCATATCTTGTTCCAGAACAGTACCACGACTGCTAAAATAGCTCCCAGCTGGATGACTACATCGAACATATCGAAAAAGTCTTCGCTGGTCTGCCTGAAAGGAATCAGGCGCTCCACCAGGATCAGATGTCCGGTGCTGCTGATAGGCAGCCACTCGGTAATACCTTCTACAATACCGTAGATAATTGCTTTGATGATTTCTAACATTTCTTTTCTCTCTATACTTTCTTATATTTTTAATACTTACTTTTCCAGATAAGCCAGCAAATCTTCGTAGCGGGCTTCCGCTTCCCGATATCCCTCTTCGTATAAGGCAATCAGTTTGTCTTTGTCTTTCTCGATACGTCCCACATCGCTCTTTTTCTGAGGGCGGATCACGAATGCCTGCCCTCTTTTCTCCTGTCTGTCGATGTAGTCCAGGCACTCATTGTAACGGATGTGCCGGTCCGCCATGAGTTCATATACTTTAGGATATTTCAGATATCTGAGTTTTATGAGTGCCAGCTGGGATGCGGATGCGGGTTTTCTCACAAAGCCCACCTCTTTGGTCATGACCACGATATTTTTGCGATTGCCGTCCAGGATGGATTTCTCCAGGGGAATCGCATCGCTGATGCCGCCGTCCAGATATACTTTTCCATCGATCTTCACATTCCGTGCTACTAACGGCAGGGATGCAGATGCCCGGATCTTGTCAATATCCTTGCGGATATCACGAACCCGCAGATACTCCGGCTGTCCCGTCTCGATGTTGGTCACCACACTGTAGGCCTTGCCGGGATATTTTTCAAAGGTCTCATAATCATAGGGATACAGGTAATCCGGAATCAGGTGATAACAGAAATCCACATTGAACAGATCTCCGCTGGTCACCAGGCTCTCCAGGCTGCAATACCGTCTCGTATCCAGATAATCTACGCTGACGCTCAGTGCCCGTCCCTTTTGTCTGGACAGATAGCTGCACATGTGACACGCTCCGGCAGATACCCCGTAAATATGGGAGAAGTCAATTCCTTTTTCGGTAAAAAAGTCCAACACTCCGGCGGTATAGACGCCCTTCATGCCACCGCCTTCCAATACCAGTCCTGCCTGATACATACACTTCTCTCCTTTCTGCTCCTGCAACTATCCAGAACCACATCAGCAGATCGAAAGACTCATTCGTGCAAGCACGATTCGCTTTTCGATACGCTGCGTGACTCTAGATAGTTGCATATTCCTCTTTGACAAATCTGCGCAAAGTTTCCAGGGATCTCTCTACTTTTTCAGTGTCCACACAGTAAGCCATGCGGAAATATCCCGGTGCGCCGAAGGTGTCGCCCGGTACCAGGATCAGATCGTATTTCAGTGCCTTCTGGCTGAATACCCTGGCATCCTCCTCCAGTGCCTTCGGGAAAATATAGAAGGTTCCGCCGGGCTTCACGCAGGTGAATCCCAGGTCGGTCAGTTCTTTGTAGAGGATGTTCATATTCGTCTCATACACCGACAGATCCGCTGTCTTGTCCAGCACCTGTGCCACTGCCAGCTGGATAATGGAGGGAGGACAGTTATGTCCGATACCGCGGGAGATCTGTCCGCACATATTGATCATGGTCTCCGCTTCCTCACATGCCGGATTCACTGCCACATAACCGATACGCTCTCCCGGCAGTGACAGAGATTTGGAGAAAGAATAGCACATGATGGTATTGTCATAAAAATAGGATACACAGGGACTGTCTACACCTTCAAACACGATCTCACGATAAGGTTCGTCGGAGATCAGGTAAATAATATGACCGTATTCCCTGGACTTTTCTCTCAGGATATCTGCCAGTCTCTGCAGTGTCGGGGTGGAATATACCACACCGGAGGGATTGTTGGGAGTATTGATCAGTACTGCCTTGACCTTCTCCGTCAGCATCTCCTCAAATGCCTCGAAATTGATCTGGAAGTTCTCCAGATCGGGCGGAACTACCTTAAGCACGGCTCCGGTGAGATCTACATAAGGATGATACTCCGGGAAAAACGGTGCAAAAGTCAGGATCTCATCTCCCGGCTCTGTTACCAGTCGAAAGGCATGTGCCAGCGCTCCCGCCGCACCGGATGCCATGAAAATGTGCTCCTTACGATAGGGCAGACCATATCTCTGTTCCAAATTCTCCGCAATGGCTTCTCTCACACTGGTAATACCGAGACTGGGACTGTAGCCGTGCAGTTCCAACGGTTCTCTCGTCGCCAGCATATGAATCATACGGTCCGTAAATTCTCTGGGAACCGGAACGGAAGGATTCCCCAGGCTGTAATCAAATACATTCTCGTATCCGATTTCCTGTCCTCTTGCCGTAGCGAATTCCGAAAGCTGCCGGATCACTGATTTTCCAGACAGCATGTCTTTGTATTTCTGAACTAACATACTATGCTCTCCCATCCGCGCTGTCTGCGCTGTTTATTTGATCTCTGTAAACTTATCTCTGGACTTTTCCGTGGACAGACAGATGCCGTCTCTTCCACAGTTTTTCGCCTTATAGAGAAGATCATCCGCTCTGGATGTGAAATCCCACTCTCTGTTATTCCCCACCGGTACTCTTGCAAACACGCCCTGACTGATGGATACGTATTTGCTGCAGTTGCTCCGCTCATGGGGCATTTTTAATTTGCGGACTTCCCTGAGGATGTCTTCCGATTTTCTCCGGATCTGTTCCGCTGTCATCCCGGTGTACAGGATCATGAATTCATCTCCGCCGTATCTGGCACAGAATACCTTGCCCGGCATCTGTATCTTTCGCAGGACTCCTGCAATGGCTTTCAGGCACCGGTCTCCCATCAGGTGACCGTAGTGGTCATTGTACTCTTTGAAGAAATCAATATCCATCAGTTCTACGCCCAGAATCTTTTCTTCCGCATAAGCGTGTTCAAAACAGCCGGTAAAATATTCATGCAGGTATGTCCGGTTGGCAAGCCCTGTCAGTTCATCATGCATTGCCAGATTCTCCAGTGCCTCATTGGATGCCTGCATGTTTTCCCAGTCCATTGTGACATTCTTCAACCGATCCTGCAGTTCCATGACATTGACCAGTGCCTGGCGGTTCTCCTGCCGGAATTTCTCATAGACTTCAAAATACTTCTGGGTATATGTGATATACTCCTGCATGTTCCCACTGTTTAAAATGCTTTGCGCCTTAAAGGGATACAAATCCAGGTAAATATTATAATGCTCTTCTACACCTTTCTCATCAATGATACGAATCAGCCGTTCTAAATAGTTTCCATCCGGTAAAATCGTAAAAATGCCGGCCAGGATCACCAGGTTGTCCAAAATATCATCGAAGGTATCGTGATCCTCCAGGCGCTTCAGGACGTCCGCCGCCAGCTTCGCAGCTTCTTCATCGTGTCCCTTCACCGCTTCGCAGGGAATCCGATACATTTCCACCTTTATATGAGAATAGTAACAGTCCGGGTCTCTGCGGAGGATCTCTTCGATATCTTCCAGCATCTCCAGTGCCTGTTCATTCTCCCTCTGGTACAAGTGGCAGCAGCCAGCCTCGATCATGCAGTTGATCTTATTATAATTGAGATAATGGCTGTCCTCCGACCGGTTATAGCAGTCGATTGCCGTACGGTAATGCCGGATTGCCTCCTGCCGCAGTCTCATCCGCACCAGGGTGTAGGCAATGTTGCTCTCCGCCATTCCCTGTACGTAATAGAAATGATACTTCTCCGCATACTGGAGACTGTTGTAATAAGAACTGAGTGCCACCATCCGGTTATTTTTCCGGTCGGACGCCGCTCCCATCATATTGTAGGTTCGCGCCAGCAGTTCATACATCTCAGAGTTTTTCAGATATCCTATGCATTCCGTCAGACTCTGTATCGTACTCTCATATTGACCATTCTGCCAGTAATATTCCGCCAGATAATACAGTCCGAGTCCCGCCAGCTTCTGGGATCCGGTATCCGCCGCATATTCCAGTACTTTCTGACAGGTCTCGTTATCCAGGCATTTGCCGTTCTCTCTCTGCCGCATTATTTCGTCTATGAAATTTTGAACGGTCTGTGGTAAGCCGCTGAAATCCATCCTGTTCCCTTTCCGGTAAATTCCCTGCTTCCCCTTGTTTTCTAAATAGTTATCATATCACAGTATTTTATAGTTTTACAATACGAAACATGAAATTTTACTTCTGTCACAAATGCCGGAGCAGGCAAACCGCTCCGGCATTTTTCCGTTTATCTCGATATTATTCAATCTTTTACCAGCTTTTGCAAATCCGCAAAGCTTTGCAGCGGCCAGTCTGTCTCATCATATCCGGCAGCATCTCCGATACCTGCACAGCCAAATCCACCGGTCACCGCCGCATCGATACCTGCCTTGGCATCTTCCACCACCAGACAGTCTGCCGGAGCCAGATGAATCCGTTCGGCTGCCACTAAAAATACCTCGGGATCCGGTTTTGAATTTTTGATATCATTTCCATCCGCCACCGCATCAAAGTATTTTCCCAGGTCTGTCTTTTCCAAAATCAGTTTGGTGTTTTTGCTGGAGGATCCCACTGCCAGAGAAAAGTTTTTCTTCAACAGCGTCAGCGTTTCACGAACCTCCTCAGAGACATCCGAAGGTTTCATCTGCTGCAAAAGCTTTTTGTATTCCTCGTTCTTTTCCTCCGCAAAATCCAGTTTTTCCTGTTGCGAATATTCTTTGGTGCTCTTCTCCAGAATAATCTCCAGGCTTTCCATTCTCGATACTCCCCGGAGCCGGTTATTGACGGTTTCATCGAACGGAATCCCCAATTTGTCCGCCAGCTTTTTCCATGCCTGATAATGATAGTGATCCGTATGGCACAGTACCCCGTCCAAGTCAAAAATGATACCCTTATATGTTCTCATCATGTCAGTCTCTCCTTGCTATCAAAATATTCTCTCCCGCTGCGATCTCTTCTTCCCTGTTTCCGCTGATCACCGTCACCGCTTTTTCTCCGACATTGCATATTTCCAGATCATCCCGGGATGCGCTTACTTCCAGCGTCGTTCCCTCATAGGCAATGCGGAAGGTCAGTGTTTTCCATGCTGGCGGCAGCTGCGGTTCCACATGGAGTCTTCCTTCACGAATTTCGGCACCTCCGAATCCCTGTACTACGCACTGCCAGATGCCTCCCATGCAGGCACTGTGGATTCCGGCATTGGAGGTTGTCATCACAGGACCCAGATCCGTATCACAGCATCCCCGGAAGAAATGATAAGCCTCTTCCTGTCTTCCCAGTTTTGCGGCCAGCAATGCATGACTGGATTTACTTAAAGAAGAATCATGCAGGGTTCTCTTCTCATAGAACTCATAATTTTTCCCCCGGTCTTCGGTACTTACCAGTTCCGGGAAAAGCAACAGTAACAGCACCGTATCTGCCTGCTTATGTACCTGATACTCTCCAATCTGTTCCTGGTTAAAATCTTCATAGATTGTACCGACGACATCGCTTTCCTTATATTTCGTTAGATCCAGATATTTTAATTTCTCATAGCCATCATATTGGGGAATGATTCCGTTATCATCCGCCTTCGGAAGATACAGTCCTTCCTCCGCTCTGCGGATCGCCTCCAGATTATCCTCCAGCTCCCAGCGGCTGTCTATTTCCGTAAACAGCTCCGTATCCTGCTTTTTTAATTTTTCCGCAGCTTTCAATGCCAGTTTCAAGTTGTACTTTACCAGATAATTTGTATACGCATTGTCATCCACATGCTCTTTATACTCATCCGGTCCGATCACATTGCGGATATGACAGTTTTCACCTTCCCACTCCACACGATCTGCCCAGAACACTGCGGTCGCCAGAATGATTTCATATCCGTAACGTTTCATGAAGGTCTCATCCCCGGTCGCCATATAATATTCCCATACAGCATAGCTGACATCTGCGGAAATATGTTGTTCCAGTTTGCCGGTCAGAATCGGAATCGGCTCTCCCGTCACTACGTCCGCGGCACCCCATTCCGGTGTTACCTCTCCGTCATCCAGCCACGCAGACTCCCATGGGAACATGGCACCTTTATAGCCATTCTCCTTTGCTTTTTTTCGTGCTCCCGGCAGGCTTTTCCCGCGATAGGATAACAGTGTTCCTGCCGCCGACGGGTCTGTGAACAGGTAGAACGGCAGAAGAAATATTTCCGTATCCCAGAAGCTGTGGCCCTTGTAGCCTTCGCCACTCATGCCCTTGGCCCCGATACCCACACGGTCATCATCTCTCTTGATCATGATATTCAGATGGTACAGGGCGAACCGGATTGCCAGCTGGTCGTAATCATCTTCACTGTCAATACGTATATCCGTTTTTCTCCAATACTCTTCCCAGACCGTATCGTTTTTTTCGCGCAGAGCCGCATATCCTCTGTTCAGATACGCCTCTGCCGCAGCGCGGCTTCTTTTCTCCGTCTCCTGCAGGGTTTCGTTTTCTGTGGCATCCTTGTCACGGCTGGTATAAACGCAGCAGATTTTTTCTACTGCCAGTTCTTCTCCCTCTGTCACCTCAGCTTCCGTACGGATTCCGAGATAACGTCTGTCAATGACCGGGAGAAAATAAGGATGAATTTCTTCTCCCCCGCGATAGATTCTGTGTCCCGCATACTGTACCGCAGTAACTCCGGACTGTACGGTTTCTGCCGTATATTCCATAAGATTGGCATTATAGATCCGCTTGGTCCCTTCCTTAAAATGCTGGGTACCGGTATTAGTCTTTGTTCCGTCAATGCCGCTGGAAATCCGCACCCTGATGTCTCTGTTCAAGGGACGGATTACTGTACGGAATGCAATCACATGCTCTTCTGCCAGAGATACGATCCGTTCAAATGTAAGCTCCGCCTGCAGACCGGAAGAGCTTTCCCACAGCACAGATCTCGTAACCACTCCGGTCTCAAGATCCAGCTCTCTGCCATAGGATACTAGTTTGCCTGCATCCATACTGAAGGTTTCCCCGTCAAGTTCGATTTTCAAATTGGTAAAATCCGCCAGATTGGGCAGCTCCGTTACCTCTCCTTCGTCAAAACGGTCAAACGTTCCTGTTACAAACAAATCTCTGCACTCCGCCGTATATTTTTCTTCCAGAGCTGCTCTCTGCCCGATATATCCGTTTCCCTGGCAGAAAATGGCTTCACACTTCCCAAGCTTTTCTCTGTCAAAAATCTGCTCTTTGATGATCCAGTTCTTTTTGCTGTCTGTTCCACTATTATAATTTAGATATGCCTTACTCATGTTGCCCTCCGTCTTATGTCTGGATGTTACCGTTGTCTTTTACATCTTTTACATAAATATGTCTATTCTTTGATTCCACTGGCCGCCAGCGAGGCCTGCACCTGCTCCTGGGCTGCCGCATACAGAAGAATTCCGGGAATGATCACAACCGCCAGCGCCGCAAACATTCTGGTATAATTGTAAGAAAACTCATTCGTGAAGAAAGACAATGCAATGGGCATTGTTCGATTCTTATCGGAAGTCGTAAGCAACGATGCGTAGTAATATTCATTCCAGTTATTTAAGAACATTAGGATTCCTGCGGTTGTCAATGCACTCTTCGTCAAAGGCAGATTGATGGACCAGAAAATCTTCCAGAATCCGGCCCCTTCGATGGCAGCCGCCTCATCCAGAGCCTTCGGCACCGCCATAAATCCAGCCTTTAACAGAAAAATGGACATCGCCATACCCGCCGATAAGTATACCAGCGTTACACCCCAAATGTTGTCATACAGATTCAGATGCATAATGAGACTGAAGATTGGCTGCGTGCGGCTGTGCGCCGGCACCAGCAATGTTATGGTAAATAATACAAAAAATAAATTTTTGCCCGGAAAATTGTATTTTGCCAGCACATAAGCACCCATGGCATAGAACATCAGGGATACCAGCGTAGACACTCCGGCCGCCAGCAGGGAATTTGCGAAATACCTTGCAAAATCATAGTTTTCAAATACATATTGATATGCCTCAAACGAGAAATGAGCCGGCAAAGAAAAAGGATTACTCAAAATCTCTGCATTCGTTTTAAAAGAAGCATTGATGACCCATAATACCGGGAATAAGGAAATGATCACCACGAACAGCATGACTCCGTACATCATGATTCCGGTCAATATTTTTTTGAAGCGTTCCATCCTGTTTCCCTCCTTAATATACAGACTCGTTCATACGGAATACTTTATTCACAATCGCCATAATCACAATTCCGATCAGGAACATCACAACGCCGATAGCATTGGCCTGTCCGTACTTGTAATCCGTAACATTATTCACCAGCATAATCGCGAGGCTCATGGTATCGTCTCCGGGACCTCCCGCTGTAGTCAGCGCAATCTGCTCATACATGGTAATTCTGGATGTCAGGGAACAAATGACACTGGTTCCTATGGCATTCCGGCAAAGCGGAAGCATAATATAACGGATCAGCTGCCATCCCTCGGCTCCGTCGATTTTGGCCGCCTCGATCCAATCCGAAGGAATATTCATGAGATCCCCCAGTACACACAGTGTCACGATGACTGCATAAAAGAGCCATGTAGCTGTGACACTCCAAAAAGCATATGGCGATTTGTAGAACCACTGCACATGGAAATCCGGGTCAAATTTGCGGATCAGGAAATTCAATGCACCAAAATCATCATTGAAAATAAAGCGGTAGATCATAGCCCAGGCTGCTGCGGAAATAACATTCGGCACCATGAATACAGCTCTGGTGAACTTCCACCCCTTCGGTTTATAAAATAAGATAAACGCCACCAGCGTACCAAAGCCCACATGCAGGGTCATTGCAATGATACTCCAGGCAATCAGATTCTTAATGGAAATACGAAATGCACTTTTCTTAAAAAGTGAAATATAGTTGGCCAATCCGTTAAAGACAGGCGAATTAAACCCGTCCCATTTGGTAAAAGAAGTCACAAATACCTGCAGAATCGGTATCATATAAAACATCAGGAAAATCAGGATAGAAGGTAAAAGAAATAAATATATCCATATCAGTTTCCGGTCTTTTTTCTTAGCTGCTCTCCTCATCGGCATTTCCTCCCACAGAAGCATTCTCATGTACTGCTGTTTCTTTCCCTTATGTTGCATTCTGACCTGCGGGACATATCCGCAGGCCAGAATCTTATGGGATTTATGAATATTTATTCCTCCACAGCCTCAGCTGCCTTATCGGACAGCCACTGGCAGAACTCTTCTGCTGTGTAAGAGCCGTCAGCCAGAGAAGGAAGCAGCTTTCCGAACTCGGTATTAGCCACGGAAGTAGGAATGACATCCAGAATGCTGGGTGCAAATACGGTATCGGAAGTAGTATCCGCTGCAAGATCCGCCAGAACCTGCGTCTCCGCCTGCTTTGCCTTGAAGCCAGCGGAATACTCAATATTAGGAGCATCGCCTCCCTCAGCCAGCAGATAGGCTTCCAGTTCTTCCGGAGTATTGATGAACTCCAGGAATGCTTTTGCCAGTTCTACTTCTTCCTCGCTTGCGGAAGCAGATACCCACCACTCACCATAGGCCTGAGTGTTTGCAATACCCACATCTCCGGGGAACAGACTTGCCCGTACATTAGCGCCATCGAAGCCATTGCTCCAGTTCTCTGAGGACTCCGGTGCGAAATCGCCGGACATCCATGGACCGTTTGCAATGATGGATGCCTGAGCACTCATGAAAGCATTTGCTGCGTCTGCATATGCCGCGCCGATGGAGTTGGGTGCTGCATTATTCTGCAGCAGTTTCTGTAACTTTCTGGTTGCCTCCAAAATCGGCGCCTGATTAAAATCTGTAATCTTATTCTTTACACCATTCTGCAGCAGCTCCAGTCCGCCTTCCTCATCAGCAATCAGTGCCGTATAGAACAGAGATGCCACCCAGCCGTTTTCCGCCGTGGAAAAAGCAATCTTCTGACCTTCAATATCCGTCAGAAACTCATCCATGGTCATGGCGCTGATATCACCGGAAGGGGTATACATGGTACTGTTGTAGAAGAAACCGGTAGGTCTTACCGTTGCCAGAGGCATGGTATAGATAGCACCATTCTCCTGCGTATTGAACTCTACCGAGTCTGTCAAAAGTCTGCCCTTCAGCTCCGGATCGTTGTTCAGCCAGTCACTCAGGTCATAAGCCAGTCCATTGGGAATTACCACGTTGGTGATCCAGTCCACATCGCCGCCCTGCACCAGCACCGGCAGCTTGTTCTGCTGTGCCAGCTGCTTTAATTTATCATTAAAACCATCTTCCGGAGATGCCTCCAGCGTGATCTTATATTTACCTGCATATGCTTCATTAAACCGTTCTACCTGGGGTTCAAAAAACGCCGCTCCCACATTTTCGCCGGTCTTGTAGGAAGGAATTGTAACCTCCACGATTTCTCCTGCCGCCGCAGTGCCGGTCTCCGCCACAGCCGTACTTTCCCCATTGCTGCCCGAAGCAGTGCTCTCATTTGTCGTTCCGTTGCTGCCACATCCTACAGCACTCAGAGTCATGCCCGCCGTCAGTAATAATGCTAACATCCTCTTTTTCATTTGTTATCCTCCTCTTGTTAAAAAATAAGTTTCTATTATCGCAAAAACGTTTTTGTATTAGAGTAAAAAAATTGTGTGCCCTGCGGTCATTTCCGGCTGCAGATATTCTGCACACTTTCCCGCTGCATCAGTTTGTACGGAAGTGTACTGTGCAATGCGGTTTTTTTCCCTTTTATGTGATCATGCAGGAGCTTTGCACCCGCATAACCGTTTGCTTTCATGTCCTGCCATACGGTGGTAAGCGGCGGTGCTGTATACTCTGTAAGGGGAATTCCGTCAAATCCGGTTACAGAAAAGTCTTGGGGAATCCGATATCCGGCTTCCCGTATTGCTTTCATAACCCCCAATGCCATCAGATCACTGAAGCAGAGAAACGCCGTATGTCTGGTAGTTCCGTATTTCTGTAAGTACTCTCCGGTCCTCTCATATGCCATTTCTTCGCTGTAATCGCAATACATGATATCTTCCTGCAGCACCTTTTTTCCCCTGCGCTGCATGGCATCAAATACACCCGTCATTCGATCAACGGTAACACCGGCATTTTTTTTGCCGCTGATCACCATAATATTTTCATGACCGTTTTCAAAGAGTAAATCCATCATCTCAGACATTGCTTTGGTATTATCAATAGATACCCATCCGGCACGTTTGTCCGGCAGCTCCACATCAATGGTCACACAGGGAATCTCTGAGTCTATTAATTCCTTAAAATAAGGATCATCCAGCGTAACACCACTTAAAATGACTCCGCATACATCGTGTTCCGTGCAGAACTTCTCGTAGGAAGTTTTCTCCTGCTGTCTGGCATCCGTTGCATATACAGCGACATCCAGATCATGGCTGTAGGTGTAAGAATATACTCCCTGGATCAACCGGAATGACAGATTCTCTTTTGGATTATTTTCCAATAATCCTGATATAATTAATGCTATTCTGTTACTTTTTTTGGAAGAAAGGTTTTTGGCATTCAGGTTCGGTTTGTAGTCAAGTTCCGCTACCGCTTTTAAAATTTTGTCTCTGGTTTCCTCTGTGATATCCGAATAGCCATTCAGCGCTCTGGAAACCGTCGATACGGCAACCCCGCATTTGCGGGCTACATCCCGAATTGTTACTGCCATATTTATTTTCCCCTTTCCTCAAAAACGTTTTTGTGATCTAAGATCATATTACCATACGGAAACGTTTTTGTAAAGAGAAATTTTGATTATATCATAATGTGTATACTCTCTTGACGAAGTGGGAATATTATGACAAAATATGATTAATCACGGATTTTCATAAAATATGGAGGTGCATTATGGCATATATTACAAGAGAGCTTGAGCGCAAGTTCTTAAAGCTCAATGATTTTTTCAAAGTTATCCTTGTTACCGGTGCAAGGCAGGTTGGTAAGACAACCATGCTGAAGCATTTAGCAGAGAGTGGCAGAACCTATGTCACGATGGACAATAGCATGGTAAGAGAACTTGCACAGTCTGACCCTGTACTATTCTTCCAGACCTATAAGCCGCCTATCCTCATCGACGAGGTTCAGAAAGCGCCGGAGCTGTTCGAGCAAATCAAAATCATTTGCGACGAAAGCGACGAAAAAGGGCTTATCTGGCTGACCGGCTCACAGCAATACAATATGATGAAAAAAGTGCGTGAGACCCTTGCAGGAAGAATCGGCATCCTGGAGCTGTACAGCTTATCCGCAAGAGAAAAAGCAGGGCTTGTGTTCGACACGGATTTGGATTTCTCTCTCGCTGCCTTGCAGGCAAGACAACGCAGGGTTCCGAAAAATGATGTGGTGCAAGTGTTCCATCACATTTGGGAGGGCGGTATGCCTCAGGTGCAGGGCGTGGATGACGAGCTCCGGCAGGAATATTTCAATTCCTATGTTGACACCTACTTGATGCGTGACGCTGCCGAGGCGGGCGGCATTACCGACAGCGTTCGTTTTCGCAAATTTCTTGTGGGATGTGCCTCCCTTGTGTCGGAACAAGTCAATTATGCAACGTTGGCTGAATCCGCCGACATTGCGCCGAGTACAGCCAAAGGATGGCTGCAGATTCTCGTTGGGTTAAACATCCTCTATCTGTTAGCCCCCTATTCCAACAACGAACTGAAGCGCCTCAGTAAAACGCCGAAGCTGTACTTCTGCGATACAGGACTCTGCTCGTATCTTTCCATGTGGCTGACACCGGATACGCTGCGTAACGGTGCTGCAAGCGGTCATTACTACGAGAACTATGTTGTGATGGAACTTGTCAGGAACTACGCCTACGCAAAATCCAAAGTGAACCTTACCTACTTCCGAGACTCCAATGCAAAAGAGATTGATGTGTTTGTTGAGGAGAACAACGTCATCCATCCGTTGGAAATCAAGAAGAGTGCTGCGCCCGACCGCCGTGAAGTTAAAAAATACAGCGTCATTGACAAGTCTTCTTTGAAGCGTGGCAGCGGCGGCATCATCTGTATGTGTGAGGAACCGATACCGATTGATGCGGATAACTGTTTTATTCCGAGCAATCTCATCTAAGCAATAGGTTGAAAGTGTTCCATAGTCCCGGAGACATATGCTCCGGTGCCCCACAGCCTCCAGTCCCGCTAGATCCTTCAGAATTTCATAATTCCTGTTGTCGTTCACGATTCCGTGCCGGTCTTCTCGTCAGCAGAAGTCCGCTGGTAATTGCAGTCAGAGGCGCCACTGTCACCAGTCCGAAGGAACCAACGATGGTATGGACGATTTCCGCAGCCACATACTTATAATTCAGCATCAGTTCCACCGGGGTGCCCTGCGCCATGAATACCATCAGCAACGCAATGTAACTGCCTGAGTAAGCCAGAAGCAGCGTTGTGGTGGTGGAACCGCAGGCAGCCCTGCCGACGGCGAAGCCGGAAGCAATCGCCTCTCTTGCACTGATGTCCGGTTTCTTCTGTACCACCTCATGCACAGCGGAGCAGATATCCACCGACAGATCCATAACTGCTCCGGAGGAACCCAGAAAAATGGATGCAACGAAAATTCTGGTCAGATCCAGATTCTGGTATCCGGCATAGAGAAGACTTTCGCTGGACTCCATGACCGCACCGTGGATACGGAACAGATCCGTGAATACGAATCCCAGCACTGCAGTCACCAGAATCCCCAGTGCCGCACCGGACACCGCTGCCAGAAACCGGCGGTCCCATCCGTAGATCAGCATCAGAATCAGTGCCGTCAATACCAGCACCAGTCCCAAGGATACCCAGATGGGGTTTAAGCCGTTCAGAAGCGCCGGTACCAACACCTTCCACATCAGCAGGATGGTATCCACAAAAGACAGGATTGCCCGCAGTCCCGTGCCTCTTGCGAACAGAAGAAGCAGTAGCAGGAACATTCCCGCCAGGACAGCTTCCTTGTCCAGCCGGAAATGATCCGTCATATATACTGTTGTAATCTCGCCGTCACTGTGGCTTACCACAACGAAGGCCTTATCTCCCGGAGCGAACAGCTTGTCCTGCGCCAGCGACCCGTTCAGCCGGTTGACAGCCTCTGTCTCTGTTCCGGCAAACTGTCCTCCGAGAATCCGCACACGACAGCGCTGGTCTCCGGTGCGGACAAGTCCGGTGTCGTAGACATCACTGTCATCTGCTGATAACACCAATGCGGACACACGGTCCGCATTCTGGTAGGAAAGTGCTCCCTCATAGCCGGTGGGCAGCAGAAGCAATACTGCCAGCAATAGCAGTGCAACGGCCACCGGCCAGAAGGTCTCTGTTTTTTTCATCTTCATAATTATTGTACTTCCAACAGGGACGCCATTTTCTTGTAAATGTCCGTGTTGTCATAATATCCCGTAAAATTCTCCGCCCCTGCGCCGTCGGCGAATACTGCAACCGGCAGACCCGTATGGGAATAGCTGGTGAAGTCCACACCGGACTTGTTGTTCAGGATATGGGTAACCGTTACAGAGAAGGGATTATAAGTGCCATACAGCACATACTGTTCCTGCGTATACTCATCAGCCGCAGTGTCTGACATCGCCAGTTCATAAGCGGTACGCAGACGCTCCGTCTCATACTCTGTCAATACCAGACGGTCACCCTCTTCTCCGGAAAGCTTCAGTCCAAAGAGCTGTTCCACATCCTTCATGGCATCTTCAAAGCTGGTACCTGCCTCTTTGTAGCCGTTCACATACTGCTCATCAAACTGTGCGTAGGAGATGGTCTGGTTAGAGAGGGTGTCCAGATAGGTATCATAGTCGGTACCCGCATAACCGATGGTAAGACCGCCGGTCTCATGGTCACCGGTGACAAGAATCAGTGTCTCCTCCGGGTGCTCTGCGGCAAAGTCCACTGCCACCTGCACCGCATCCGCCAGCGCCAGAGTATCGTTGACCGTTGCTCCCGCATCATTTGCATGGCATGCCCAGTCGATCTTGCCGCCTTCGCACATCATGAAGAATCCGGTGTCGTTATTCAGCACCTCAATTCCCTTTCTGACATAATCCGCCAGCGCCCATTCTCCCTCCTGACGATCCATCTCGTAATCCATCGCATCGGAATCCGCCAGATGCTCGTCGATCAGGATGACCTTGCCGTCTGCAGCCGTCACCGCCTCAGCCTCTGCCTGTGTATAGGTCACTTTATAGCCTGCCTCTGTTGCCAGATCATACAGGCTGGTCTTGTCCTTGTCATTGCCGGTCACCTTTTTCAGCCCACCTCCGGCAAAATATTCAAATCCGGATTTCACCAGTTCTTCCCCGATCTCGTAGTAGTTGTTGCGGCTTGCCTGATGTGCATAGAATGCCGCCGGAGTTGCATGGTTCAGATTGACAGAGCTGATCACACCGACCTTCCATCCCTTCTGTCCGTGGAGCTTCTCTGCAATAGTCTCATAGGGTGTGGAGCCTGTAATGTCCACATTGATCATGCCGGAATACGTCTTGTAACCGGTAGCGATGGAAGTCGCCGTGGATGCGGAATCCGGTGCAAAGCTGCAGGAATCATAGGTCACTGCGGAGCCTGCCACCTCAAAATTCATGAAGTTCAGAGCCTCAGGTCCATCCAGAACAGCGCCTGCACGATCCTCATAGCTGTTGCTGGGAAGTGCCTGTGCATAATCGGTATCCGCCAGTGCACCCAGATAATCGGAAGCCGCCTGGAACTGGGGATAGCTCATGCCGTCACCAATAAACAGAAATACATATTTCGGTGCTTTCGTTTCCTCTGCCGTAACCTGGCTGACCGTTTCCGCAGGCTGGGATGCCGCAGCCGTCTGAGTCTGGGTCTGGACAGAAGAATTCTCCGTGCTCTGTGCCTCTCCGGCATTGCCGCCGCAGGCTGCCAGAGATAATGTCATCATCGTGGTTAACAGTCCACTGGTAATTTTCTTGAAGTTCATTTGTTTCTCCCTTCTGGATAAATGATGTAGTTTTATTATGTACAGGAACATTATAAAAGCTGCCTGTAAAATGTATCAGAAGGTTTTTGCAAATTTTTTGTAAAATTATTTCAGCGGCCATAGTCCTTTCTGTCCTCTGCCGGACGCCACTATCCGGCTGCCCAGATCTTATCCCTGAGTTCCCGTGCCCTTCTGTTGTGGACTGTCATATCCGACACATTCCCCTGTTGGACAGAGCCATCTCTCATGTAATAATCTATTCCGTCAATATGGTCAATATAGCGTTCCGCAACAGCCACGGCGCGGTTGATCAGATAGAATTCATCCGGATTCAATGCATTGTAGAAGCTTTTCAATGGAATGTTGGTCGTCTTCACTGTCCTGCCGTCTACAAGGTGGATCACACTTGCATGATTCTCTTTTGTCATATAGATAATCCGGTCTGCCACAATGCCATGCTTAGCAAAAAATTTGTCAATCGTCATAACTCTGCTCTCCTCGTTCCTTCCTGTTGTCATTGTACGGCTCTAGCAGCCAAAGCGGATCACACAGATCACTTTCCCCAGAACGTCCTCCGCTCCGACTGCCCTCAGAACTCTGCTGTCCAGAGATAACGGGCGGTTGTCGCCCGGATAAAAATCTCTCTCTCCGGGAACCGTCCAGGCCGGACGCATGGCGTCGCCTTCTACGAATGCGATTCCAAACAGCTCATGCAGAAGCAGCCACAGAAAGCAGATCCACAGGAGCAGTCCCACAAGGAAATGCTTTCTGTCCTTTGTTTTCTTCTTGTTTTCCCTGATTTCCGCTATTTTTCTCTCGAGGTATTCCTGTTCTTCCTGTGCCATGGTGGTCTGCTGCCTTTCTGCTCTGTCTTCTGACAGCCTTGTCTATGTACTGTTATTTTCTTACAGTGAAGTGCTCTGTCAGTTCTTTCAGCGTCTGTGCCTGGTTGGCCAGTTCCGTGCTTGCAGCGGCATTTTCTTCCGATACTGCGGAACTGTTCAGCACCATCTCGTTGATCTTGCCGGTCTCATCCTTGATCTGGATGATGGCATCGGATTCCTGCTGGGCGTTGTCGGATACTTCTGTTGCTTTCTTCGCAATTCCTTTGGTGACTTTTACAATCTCTTCCAGTGTACCCGCAGTCTCTTTGATCTTCTTATCTCCATTTTGCACCGCATCAATGGTGGCTGCGATCAGGTTTTGGATCTTTTCGGTAGCCGCTGCGGATTCCGCCGCCAGGTTCTTGATATTATCCGCTACTACAGCGAAGCCCTTGCCCGCTGTGCCTGCTCTGGCCGCCTCGATAGAAGCGTTCAGGGACAGGAGATTGGTTTGGTTCGCAATATTTTTCACAGTATCACTGATGGCACGGATCTCTTCCGAGCGTTTGGATATAATGTCCATAGCGTCGGAAACGCTGTTCATCTGTACCTTCTGCGTGCCTACGATGCCTTCCGCATCTTTGATAAGATGATTGACCTCCTGAATGCTCTGAGCCGTGGCCTGCACGGATTCCGTCACATGCTCGCTCTTCTCCAGCAGTACCTGCACACTCTGTGCCTGGCTGGTGGTACTTTCCGCCAGCTCCTGTACTGCCTTGGCGATCTGGTCAGAACTGTCTGCAACGGCATTGGCAGACTCCTCCACTCTGGAGAGAACTCCACTGATGTTGTCTGCGAAAGCATCAATGGAATTCTCAATCGGAGCAAAATCTCCCAGAAATGTAATACTGCTCTGCGCGGCCAGATTTCCTTTTTCGAATTCTCCCATGCCCTCACTGATGGCATTGACATAGCGTCCCAGCTCCTGCACGGCAAACTGCATGGAATCCCGCAGGGTAACCAGCTCTTCCACAGAGCTGTCACAGTCAAAGGTAAGCTCCAGCTGTCCTTCCGCCAGTTTTTCTGCTTTCCCGGAGATGTTTTCCAGTACTTTCGTAATCTGTCTGTCGAAGAAGCGGTAGATGTCTCCGATACCGTGCACGGCAAAAGCGATGCAGATAAAGCATACGATACCGCCTATCACCAGCAGCAGGACAAATTCTCTCTGATCGCTGACCACGCGCTGCATCCCTGCATCAATTTCTGCGGACAGGCTCTCAATGAGCTTCTCGACAGAGGGAAGTGTTGTATTTAAGAAGATCTCCTGTTTCTGTTCTTTTTCACTGTCCGGGAGATCCAGAATCTGCTGTGCAGAAGCGTGGACCTGCTCATGCAGCTCCCGAACAGAGTCTATAAATTCTTTTCTGTCGGGATCCTGATTATTCGCCTCATCGTTCAGGAACTGTCCCAGCGTACACTGATCCGGATCTAGTTCTCCGTCGAATTCCTGACCGTAATCCAATGCCATTTCCAGACTGGAGACCCATTTGTAATGAGCCACTTCCATCTTGTAAAGTTCGGCGCCGTATTTTACTTCGTTGATGGTGTCCCGGTTCGTATTCCACAACCGGATGATAATGCTGATAATGAGTACCAGCAGGATGGCCATTGCCACAATCACGCGTCCGAAATAGCTCTTTAATTCCTGTCTCAGAGGTCTGGGTGCTTTATTCTGTTTTGCCTGCAGTGCTGTTTCCGCTTCTGTTTCTGTCCTTGTTTCCTTGTCTGTCATCATTGTCTTTCCCCGCTTTCCATTTTTTAGTGCTTCTGCATGCCACATTCTTTAGTCATAAATGGATTCCTGTTCCCAGCTTATGACCTGTCCGGTGGCTGCATCTATTTCAAATTCATACTCCGTCTGGTTGTAATAGGCATCTCCCTCATAGACCCATCTGCCGTCGTCATAGTCCTGTGACAGGTAGATGGACGCTGTATCGATCCCCGGGATCTTCCCCGCCACAATGACTTTGGCATCCTCTGCGGTAATCGTGGTGCTGCCTGTAGTTCCGGTGGTCTGTCCTGCTCCGGCGGTTCCGACGGTCTGTCCTGTTCCGGTGATCCCGGTAGTCTGTCCTGTTCCGGTATTCCACTGTGCGGAATATTCTGCATCCTGGTCGAAGCTCAGGACGGTGCCGTCCGCCGCCAGGATTTCGTAGTCGTATTCTACATTGCCGGACATGAATTCCACATCATACACGAAACGTCCATCTTCCAGATCTCTCTTGACGAACTGATACTGCAGGGCATCCGCGGTAAGCCCTGCCTGAGCCAGCGCAATATCCAGTGCCTGCTGTTCCGTAATCTCCCCTGTGGTGGTTCCCTGCGCCGGCTGGACGGTGGTACCCTGCACGGCTGCGGTCCCCTGCTGTGCAGGTGCCTGGGTGGTCTGGCCGTTGGCTGTGTTCTGGGTGGTCTGGCCGGGCTGCGGGGTCTGTACCGTTACGGTTCCCTGGGTGATCTGAGTATTCTGTTCCGCCTGTGCCGGCTGGACTGCTGTTCCCTGTGTCGTCTGGCCTGTTACCGCCCCCTGTACCGGCTGGCTCTGTCCGCCGCTGCAGGCGGTCATCCCCAGTGCCATGGTTAGTAACAGTGCTCCTGTCATTGTTCTTTTCATCATGGTGTTCTCCTTATGTATGTTTTCCTATAGGCATTTGTTAAATGCAGCAGCCCATTGGTTTTACTGGATTTTCTCGTTGCTTATATATAATTTTTCTCTCCTTATATAGCAGAAAATCATCCACAGCATAAGAGAAATTCAACTAACAATTACCTATAAATTTCATTTTGTAGTACAAGAATCACATATGTCTGTTGTCAGATCTATGTGGTTCCTGCTACCTGTTATCTTGTTGATGAACTATTTCTGTTTCAGGTCATGTATTGTAATTCCCGCCATGCATACCACAGTTATGATCACTCCCACTATGTAGATAGGAGTGTCTGCTGCACAATGTCTGTGTGTTGAAAACAGCAGAATCCCCAACAGGATGTATATCACAAACATGGCGGTCTGGAATATCAGATGCCACATTCTCTGTTTCTGTTTTTTCCTCTGCATATCTCTTTCTCCTGTCTTATTTCTCTTCCTCTTTGGTAATGATCCGGCTGATGCGTACAATGCTGTACAACAGCATAATGAGGATCCAGAGGATCAGATACCAGTGGAAAGCACACTGTCCAAAAGTGATCTGTCCATCCGCATTATCTGTACTGTCACCCTTAGTTTCTACTTCTGCAGGGGCTTCTGTAGGTTCACTGTTGTCTGCACTGTCCTTCTGCTCTGTCTGGTTCTTGATGGTAACCTCTTTTTCGACATTCTCTACAGGCCCTGTCTCTTTGGTTCCGGTAGTTGCCGGCTTTTTCGCAGGTTTCGGAGTCGCACCGGCTTCCGGCACTGCGGTAGGTGTTGCGGCAGGCTTGGGGGTATCCTCTGAGTCATCATCCGACTTTCCGCCATTATCCGGTTTGTCATCGGTCTTGTTTCCGTCATTGCCTTTGTTACCGTTACTGCCGCCATTGACGGTTCCGCCGTTGTTCTCGATCTTTCCGCCACTCTCTGTTCCGGCTCCGCCGTTGCCGTTAGAACCGCCGTTACCCTCGTCAGAGCTGCCGCCGTTGCCACCGTCTCCTCCGTTAATATCGGTCTTGCCGCTTCCGGGTGTGATCACGATATCGCTCTTACTATCGATACCGGCTCCACCGTTTCCTCCGGCTCCGCCATTGTTCTTGTTATCTCCGGTAGCATTACCACCGTTTCCGGCATGTCCACCACTGATGGTTCCTTCTGTTACTGTTACCTTGTTGTCCGTCTTGATACCGGCTCCGCCGTTACCACCCTTTCCGGGTACCTCTGTTGCGGAATCAGAACCTTTACCGCCGTTACCTCCGACTACAGTACCGCCGCTTACAGCAGGGGTGATCTTGCCACCGATTCCGGCTCCACCGTTTCCTCCGGCTGCGCCATTGTTTCCATCAGCTCCGTTACCACCCTTGATCGTTGCATTCTTTCCGGCTTCGATCTGTGCTCTTTCCGGCTTTTTGCTTTCCGAGGTTCCTACACCGGCTGCACCGTCGGGATGGGCTGTGGATCCGTTACCGCCCTTCACAGTTCCTCCGACAACCTTCAGATTCGTTCCGGGATGCTCTGTTCCGTTATCCTTCACGAACTCGAAACCGGGTCTTGCCACGTTGTTGTCTCCGGCATGGTCACCGGTGATGGTCTTGCCGTTCAGGTCAGCTTTTACATTCTCCCAGGTATCCGGGATCTCAATCGTATGGTCAATATTTTTCTTGACAGTTGCCTTGTAGTTACCGTCTTCATCCACGGTTACCTGTACATTGGAATTGCCTGCTTCTTCAGACTGATCCGTTGCATCATTTCCTGTGGTCGTATCTGTCTGATCCTGCTTAAACTGGCCTGCGATGTCCTTCGCATCTACCAGAGAGGTCTTTCCGTCCGTCTTACCATAGCTTACATGACTGATCAGGTACTTTGTCGCTTTGTCCAGTCCGGCAGCGGTTGCCCTTCCGTCGGCATTTGTTGTAAAGGTGACTGCGGTTCCTGCCGGCTGTCCGTTTTCATCCAGCTTCTGTACTTTGTATTCAACATTCGGTCTGCCTACAAAAGTCAAGGTATGTGCTGTCTTACCGATGATCACGGGATTGTCATCCACCACATCTACAGTAATGCTGATAACTGCATTTTCTGCGGTAAAGGCCAGTGCACTGAGATAAGTACCCTTCTTCTGTGCCTTCAGTGTATCCAGCCTGTTCTGATCTACACTTACGCTTGCAGTAATGTCTTTGCCATTCTGATCATATGCCTTTACATTGGAACGTTTCTTAACTTCATCCTCTGTCAGGTTCTTCAGTTCGTCTTCACGGATGATAAAGTTATCCGCTGTGATTCTGATGCCGTCTGTTCCTTCGATGACATTAGTGCGGTATACCGGGGTCAGTACCACATTTTCCGTAATCACGGTGGCAGTGGTATATCCCTTGCTGCTGTCAGTCCTATCTGTCCAGATCAGGAAGGTCTCCTCGGATGCTTTGAGCTTGTCTGTCGCAGCCTGCATCTTTGTGAAGATATCCTGCAGGATCTTCTTTCCGGCTTCTACCTTGATACTGTCGATCTTCTCTCCGTTCTGGTTCAGGAAGGTCACATTGTAGTAGGTCTTTCCGGTGGTTCCTCCGGTTCCGTTGTTCTCGGTTCCGCCGCTTCCGGTATTGTTACCGTTGTTTGCATTTCCGCCGGTTCCGGAGTTACCTCCATTTCCGCCGTTCTCGGAGTTACCGCCGTCTCCGCCGTTTCCTCCGCTGATGGTGCCGCCGTTGTTTTCAATGTCCTTGCCTCCGGCATCCACACCGGTTCCACCGTTTCCTCCGGCTCCACCATTGTTCTTGTTGTCTCCGGTGGCATTACCACCGTTTCCTGCGTCACCGCCGATGACGGTTCCATCATTGATGGTTACTTTGTTGTCGGTCTTGATTCCGGTTCCGCCGTTTCCTCCGTTGCCGGGTACATCGGTAACAGAATCAGATCCCTTACCGCCGTTTCCTCCGGCTACGGTTCCTCCATTTACCGTGGTGTCGATATTGCTTCCTTCGATACCGGAGCCGCCGTTTCCGCCATTTGCTCCGTCTCGTCCGTCTGCTCCGTTTCCACCCTGGATGGTGGCATTATTTCCTACTTCCAGACCTGCCTTATCCGGCTTGTCTGCACCTGTGCCCTCTCCTACTCCGGCTGCGCCGTCGGGATGGGCTGCGGATCCGTTACCACCCTGGATCTTACCGTTTATGATCTCCAGATTCGTTCCGGGATGTTCACTTCCGCTGTCTTTCTTGAAGATCAGTCCGGGCTTTGCTCCGCTGTCCGCTGTCGCATTGTCTCCGGTGATGGTATTGCCATTTAAGTCGATCTTCACGTTCTCCCAAGTATCCGGGATCTCGATGGTGTGGTCGATGTTTTTCTTCACAATGACTTTGTAGTTTCCATCATCGTCTACCACAACATCCACGTTGGAATTCCAGGCCTTCTCGTCCTTGTTGGCAGCACCATTTCCATCGGTGTCGTTCGCACCTGTATCCTCGAACTGCTTCGCGATGTCCTTCGCATCTACCAGTGAGGTTCTTCCCACGGCCTCACCATAGGCTCTGTGGCTGATGAGATAATAAGCTGCCTTCTCCAGTCCGGCGGCGGTTCCCTTACCGGTGACTGCGGTTGCCGCACTATAGATATCTCCGGTCAGGTCTGCGCCGTTTTCATCGGACTTCTGTACCTGATAGGTCACACCGCCCTTACCTCTGAAAGTCAGGGTATGTGCGGTTCTTCCGATGATCTCCACGGTGTCATCCGAAATCTCTACAGCAATTTTCACGGAAATACCATTGTAAGTAAAGGTCAGGGCATCTGCATGACTGCCTGCCCCCATCTGTTTCAGGGCATCCAGTTCACTCTGCTGCATTGTTATCTGCGCGATATCCACTTCTTTGCCGTTCTGGTCGTACGCAGCCGCGTTTGCAAGCGACTTCACAGTGTCAGCTGTCAGGGTCTGTAAATCTTTGACATGGACAGCAAAGCTGTCTGCCGCCAGAATGCCTGCATTCGGATCTTTGCTGATTTCACTTCCTGCATTCCGGTATACCGGTTTCAGAATCAGCTTATCCTTGGTCACCAGAGTGGACGCATCGTAGCTCTGCGTCTCCTCGTCCTTGTCTACCCAGAGGAAGAACTTCTCATCTGCTCCTGCCTGGGTTTCTGCCTTCTCCTGCATCTCAGCAAAGGTCTCTGCCGGAATGCTGGTTCCATCGACTACAATGATTCTGCCCGTGTGCAGGTCATTACCATTCCGGTCAATGAATTCTGCTTCGTGCTGCTTCTCAAAGTCTATGGTCACACTCCATGCCTGATTTACCTGCTGCATGGTATGTCTGTAAACCTTCCTGGCACTGTCCCAGATGATGGTGCCATCCTTCAGTGCCTCTGCTGCACTAATCTCATGATTGTTTACAATAATGCTCTTGAAGCCGTAACCGTCATTGGGTTTTACCTCAATGGCCAGAGAGCCGTTGTTCTGTACGATGGTTCTGTAAGTGCCGGATGTCTCTGTCCAGGCTGCTCCAGTCTGATCCATGGTACCGTTGGTTACGGTTACATCTACGGTCTGTCCCTGCATAAATGTTACATTCAATGCGTAGGGCTTGTCCACGGCAGGAGCCGTATAAGTATAAGGACTGCTTCCCTGAAGCTTCGTTGTCACATCCGTACCTGCTGTAGTATTTTCGGATACTTCTGCCCAGTAAGCTTTCCTATAAGTGGTTGCTGCTCCTGTTGTGTCGGTCAGTTTCACTTCTGCTTCCTGACCGTCCGCTACGATCACATGCTGATACTGGCCTGCTCCGTTCTCCAGAGTGATCAGGCTTGTATCTGTCATCTGTGCCGTACCGCCGGTCACATGTACATGCATGATATGAGACGGAGTAAATACTGCCTTCATCTCAGTATCTGCCTTGTCCGGCGTATAGGTGATGGTATAGCTCTTCTCTGTCCAGTCAAAGGTAGCACCGGCGAACAGATCGTTGTTATTATCGGTGGTCTCTGTCAGTGCTGTCAGGATGGAGAAATGCTCTCCCTTTTCTCCGGTGAGATCGGAATAATAGGGGTAGGAGAAATCGTTGGGAACGAACTTCATATGAAGCTCTTCCTTACGCTCTACCGTGATCTCGCCGTCGGAGTCCGGTGTATAGGTATTGCCGTTATTATCCCATGCGCTGTAAGTACCGTCATCTAAGTCCGTTACCTTAATCACGGTCAACTGGTGCTTTGCTGCTGCGCTGATGGTAATGTCTCCGGTGACTTTTTCGATTTTCACCGTCACCTTGCCAGTGGAATTGTCCACGGTGCATACATCTGCTGTATTCAGTGTCTTCTCTGCTCCGGTGTCGCTCTCCTTCATGGTAATGGAGAAGTTCGTCAGATCCAGATCGTATTTATCCTCCGGCAGGAAGGACACGGTGTAAGATTCCAGATAAGCAGGGGCATCCGGCAGTGTGCCGTCCAGCTTCGCATTTGCTCCTGCTACCACATTTGCTGTAAAAGTGCCTAAGTAAAATTTCTGGTTCTCTTCTGTCGCGGTATAGGTCTTGCCGTCGATTTCCACACTCTCTCCGTTTCCGGCAATCACCACATAATCACGGGTCGGATACCCGCTGGAAGCGTCCTCCTGGCTTACCGTAAGTCCGCCATTCGGTGCGGTAACTTCGTGGCCGAAGGCGTTTGCCTTTGTACCCTTAGGAAGCTTTACCTGTGCCTGTCCATCGTCCTTTCGCTCCACTATGACGTTTTCGGTGTTCTGTCCGCTGCCCTTGATCTCTACGGACTCCTGATCGTCTACCTTAATGGTCGCAGTCTCATTTGCGGCAGCTTCTGCCTTTTTCACCAGTTCATTGCCTGCCATGGCATCGGGGATGTAGACCATATTCAGATCAGTATTGCTTTTATTTACATAGGTATAGCTTACCTTTCCAATCTGAACCACACCGTCCTCATCCCCCGTGATATACGGTTCGTCTCCGTTCTCTCCTGCCCTTACTGTTGATGTGCAGCCCGGTGCTGTTACCTCGTAGATCTGTCTGTCCACCTGATTATACACCCTGATTGGTGCAATATTTGACAGTTCCAGGGCACCTTCCTTGATGGTGATGCTGCCATTATCAGCAATGTCGATCGTGGTATCTGTAGTTGCCTTATAAGTGTTGCCGGACATATCCTGAATGGTAACATCCTTCTTTAAGGTCTGGCCAGTGCAGGCTGTCACAGTGTCTTTAACTATAACGATGGTATCACCGTCTACCGCATCCGCAAGTGCCTCCTCAATAGGAGCATACTTTACACCATTCAATGTGGCTTCCGGATCTATCGGAGCTGCAATCTGATCCGCTTTTCCATATTTATTGTCATCTCTGAGTCCGGGATCTTTTCCTTTCTCATATCCTCCGAATTCTACGAAATAACCATATACACCTACATTGCACCAATTGTTTTTATAGTTTCCTTCTATTATATCATTCAGTCCATAAAATTTTTGTTTAACACCATCTGGTATGATAACCATTATACAATTTTCTTTTCTCTGCAGGTTGGAAAACGTGTTATCATAAGCATAATTAGCTCCTGGATCTGCATGATTGGGTTCATATCCACTGCCATTTGGAGACCATAATGAACTATTAAAGCTGTTAATGCTTGATCCTGCTTCCGGTCCTGCCGCCCAGTAATAAGAAGCTGCCCTATTGTATGATCCTGCTTTTAATGTTCCATTTTTTCTGTCAATTAACTTAACATTCGTGTTTATCTTGGATCCATCACTATTAACCAGCAGGGTTCCTCCTACCCAAACGCAACTTTTGGTAAGGCTTTTTAAATATTCCATCTCCTCCTTGCTTGTAATTGTTGCTAAGTATCCTCTCTGCCCTCCAAGAGTATAATTCGCTGCATCGTTTACCGCATAAGTCCATCCCGTCATACCCTTAATGTACAGATAATAATGTCCATTCTGACTCCACTGAGTCAGCTTCGCATCTGTCGGCAAATTATTCATTTGTACATTATCATTTCCATCTATTGAAATAAAAACCTCTATGCCTTCTGCATACTGGAATTTCATCTCAGACAGTTTTTTTTCTATCTCTTCGGCTGTCTTCTTCCTGTCATTGTCATATATCCAGGTTGCAGATAAATTGTCGGCATCTCTGACCGTTGCATCTTTAACATATTCTTCAATTAAAGCACCTTTATTGATTGTCACGGTCAAAGTTGATATACCGTCTCCCTGACTGTTTATTTTCACATGAGGATAAGAAAAAGTATCATGTTTCTCGTCCGTATAAATTGGTGTTCCCAAATCTACCGTGTACTTCCCATCATCCTTCGCATAAGTTGCAACTGCATACATTTCTTCATACAACGCAATCACAGTCACAGTTCTGCTGAACTCGTACACCTTTGCTTCCTGAGTTACTGTGGGCTCGGGAATTGCTGTTGCTTCTGCGGGCACTTCCGGGACTGCCGTAGCTTCTGTGGTTGCC
>DJEP01000108.1:0-29842 GCA_002431915.1 Lachnospiraceae bacterium UBA5895
ACCATGTTATTGGGACAGGCAGTTGCCGAGACCACCGGTCTGTACGGTCTGTTGATCGCTATGCTGCTGCTGTTCGTAAAGCCCTTACTTCCCTGATTAAACGAAAGGAATGCGGATGAAAATGATACTATTAACAGAAGGCGAGACCATGTCAAGACTGTTTGACCTGGACTGGCAGCTGCTGGCAGATTCCTGCCTGATGATCATTGCCATCTTTGTATTGTTCCTGGCACTCAGCTATTTCCTGTTTAATCCGGCGAGAAAGTTCTTAAATGATCGTAAAGAGAAGATCAGAGGAGAACTGGAAGAAGCTAAGGACAATCAGGAAAAAGCCGCAGAACTGAAAGGGCAGTATGAGGCGAAGCTGAAAGATATCGACAAAGAGGCAGAGGACATCTTAAGTGATGCCAGAAGACGTGCTCTCCAGAACGAGGAGCGCATTGTCGCACAGGCGAAGGAAGAAGCAGGCAGAATCCTGGCAAGAGCACAGGAAGAAGCCAGACTGGAAAAACAGAAAATGTCCGATGAGATCAAACAGGAGATCGTATCCGTGGCATCAGTCATGGCCGGGAAACTGGTGGGAGCTTCCATTGACACCGCCAGACAGAACAGCCTGATCGAAGAGACGCTGAAGGAAATGGGTGAGGATACATGGCAAAATTAGTTTCCAAAGTCTATGGCGAAGCTCTTTTTGAAGCGGCAACCGACCATGGAAATGCGATGCAACTGATGAATGAAACCACCCAGCTGTTGAAGATCCTGGATGAAAATCCGGATTTCGATAAGCTGATGAAGCATCCCGGAATTCCCAAGCAGGAGAAGCTCTCTATGATAGAGAAGATTTTCCGCGGAAGGAGCAGTGATGATCTGACAGAGTTTCTGAAGATCGTGGTGACCAAGGAGCGTTACGGCTCTCTGAGGGCAATTTTTGCGTATTATACCGAACTGGTCAGAGAATCGGAAGGAATGGGAACCGCGTATGTGAGTACCGCAGTGGAACTGACACAGGAACAGCGACAGGCAGTGAGAGACAAGCTGCTTGCAACGACCTCCTATCAGTCCTTTGATGTGTATTACCGTGTGGATCCGTCCCTGATCGGTGGAATGGTGATCCGGGTAGGGGACCGGGTAGTGGACAGCAGTATCCGGACCAAACTCGAAGATATGAAGAAACAATTATTAAATATTCAGCTGGGATGACCGGCTGAAAGAAAGGTGCGACAGATCCATGAATTTAAGACCAGAAGAAATTAGTTCCGTCATTAAGGAACAGATCGAAAGATATTCTTCCAAACTGGATGTCTCCGATGTCGGAACCGTCATCCAGGTAGCGGATGGTATCGCTCGTGTACATGGACTGGAAAATGCCATGCAGGGTGAGCTGTTACAGTTCCCCGGCGATGTATATGGCATGGTGCTGAATCTGGAAGAAGATAATGTCGGTGTCGTATTGTTAGGCAGTGCCAGCAATATCGAAGAGGGCGATATCGTCAAGACCACCGGACGTGTGGTAGAGGTGCCGGTAGGAGACGCTCTGCTCGGACGAGTAGTGAACTCCTTAGGACAGCCCATTGACGGCAAGGGTCCCATACAGACCGATAAATTCCGTAAGATTGAGCGTGTGGCAAGTGGTGTTATCACTCGTAAGAGCGTAGACACGCCGCTCCAGACAGGTATCAAGGCAATCGACTCCATGGTTCCCATCGGAAGAGGTCAGCGTGAGCTGATCATCGGTGACCGTCAGACAGGTAAGACTGCAATTGCCATCGATACGATCATCAACCAGAAGGGTCAGAATGTAAAATGTATCTATGTAGCTATCGGTCAGAAAGCATCTACCGTGGCAAATATCGTAAAAACACTGGAGGAGTTCGGCGCTATGGCATATACCACCGTTGTGGTATCCACGGCAAGTGACCTGGCTCCCTTACAGTATATCGCTCCTTATTCCGGATGTGCCATCGGTGAGGAGTGGATGGAGAACGGAGAAGACGTACTGGTAGTGTATGATGACCTGAGCAAACATGCTACCGCATACCGTACACTCTCCCTGCTCCTTCGTCGTCCGCCCGGACGTGAAGCATATCCCGGTGACGTATTCTATCTGCATTCCAGACTGTTAGAGCGTGCAGTCCGCATGAGTGAGGAATACGGCGGAGGTTCCCTGACGGCACTTCCCATCATCGAGACCCAGGCAGGCGATGTATCCGCATACATCCCTACCAACGTTATTTCCATTACCGATGGACAGATCTATCTGGAGACAGAAATGTTCAACTCCGGTTTCCGTCCTGCGGTTAATGCTGGTCTGTCGGTATCCCGAGTAGGTGGTGCGGCACAGATCAAGGCAATGAAGAAGATCGCAGCACCCATCCGTACCGAGCTTGCCCAGTACAGAGAGCTGGCTAGTTTCGCACAGTTCGGTTCCGAACTGGATGCGGACACCAAAGAGAAGCTGGCACAGGGTGAACGGATCAAGGAAGTGCTGAAGCAGCCTCAGTATCAGCCCATGCCGGTACAGTATCAGGTTATCATCATCTATGCAGTAACCAAGAGATTCCTGTTAGATGTACCTGTAGAGGATATCACCAGATTCGAGAAGGAATTCTTCGAGTATCTGGATACCAAGCATCCCGAGATCCCCGCAGCCATCGCTGAGGAAAAAGTGATCTCCGATGAGACGGAAGAGAAGCTTGTGAAAGCACTGAATGATTTCAAGGCAGAGTTTCTGAAATAAGTGTGTCAGCCGTATAATACGGCAGAATGAGAGGTAACTATGGCATCAATGCGTGATATCAAGCGCCGTAAGACCAGCATTCAGGGCACACAGCAGATCACCAAGGCGATGAAGCTGGTATCTACCGTAAAGCTTCAGAGAGCCAGAGCAGGTGCAGAACGTTCTCAGACGTATTTTGACTGTATGTATGATACCGTAAATAATATCCTGTCCAGGGTAGGGCATCTGGAACACAAGTATCTCGTTCCGGGGGCTTCCCCGAAAAAGGCGGTCATTGTCATCACCTCCAACCGAGGTCTGGCAGGCGGCTACAACTCCAACGTAGCCAAACTGATCACCGGACAGGAAGACTGGAAGACAGAAGATGTAGTGGTCTATGCCATCGGTAATAAGGGCAGAGAGATCCTGGAGCGGAAGGGATATACTGTGAAGGAATCCTATCCGGAAGTCATCGAGGAGCCCGCATATGCCGAAGCTATGCTTCTGTCTGACAAACTGCTGACATCATTTGCAGCCGGAGAGATCGGTGAGATTTATCTGGCATATACACATTTTAAGAACACGGTGAGCCACGAGCCGAAGCTGTTAAAGCTTCTGCCGGTGGAGTATGACGCAGAGGCGAAAGCTCCCACAGAGGGTGCGGACGCGCTGATGAATTTCGAGCCGGAAGATGTGGAAGCACTGGATATGATCATACCGAAATATATTTCCAGTCTGATCTATGGTGCACTGATGGAAGCGGCAGCCAGTGAGAACGGTGCCCGTATGCAGGCCATGGATAATGCCACCAGCAATGCGGAGGACATGATCAGTGATCTGTCACTGAAGTATAACCGCGCAAGACAGGGAAGCATTACCCAGGAGCTTACAGAGATCATTGCAGGCGCAGAGGCGCTTTAATTATTGGAACATGCCCGCATAGCGGGCAGGAAAGAGGTAGAAATGGCAGGAGAGAATAAAGGAAGGATCACCCAGGTCATCGGTGCCGTACTGGATGTACGATTCGATGAAGGGAAACTTCCCGAGATCAATGACGCGATCCGCATCCCTACCAGAGATGGAGGAGAACTGGTAGTAGAAGTCTCCCAGCATTTGGGTGATGATACTGTCAGATGTATCGCCATGGGTACTACCGACGGACTTGTAAGAGGAATGGAGGCAATCGCCACCGGATCTCCCATCTCCGTACCGGTAGGAGAGAATACCCTGGGCAGAATATTTAATGTACTGGGTCAGCCCATTGATAACAAGCCGGTACCGGATGGAGTGTCTTACGAGTCCATTCATCGTGCCGCACCCAGCTTCGCAGAACAGTCTACGGACACGGAGCTGCTGGAGACCGGTATCAAGGTCGTTGACCTGCTCTGTCCTTATCAGAAGGGTGGTAAGATCGGTCTGTTCGGCGGTGCCGGAGTAGGTAAGACTGTACTGATCCAGGAGCTGATCCGTAATATCGCAACCGAGCACGGCGGATATTCCGTATTCACCGGTGTAGGTGAGCGTACCCGTGAGGGTAACGACCTGTATCATGAGATGCAGGAATCCGGTGTATTGGATAAGACCACCATGGTATTCGGACAGATGAACGAGCCCCCCGGAGCGAGAATGAGAGTCGGCCTGACCGGACTGACCATGGCAGAGTACTTCCGCGATAAGGGCGGAAAGGATGTGCTGCTGTTCATCGACAACATTTTCCGTTTTACCCAGGCAGGAAGTGAGGTATCCGCACTGTTGGGCCGTATGCCTTCCGCAGTAGGATACCAACCTACATTACAGACAGAGATGGGTGCGCTTCAGGAGCGTATTACATCCACCAAGAACGGATCCATTACTTCCGTACAGGCAGTATATGTGCCTGCGGATGACCTGACAGACCCGGCACCCGCGACTACGTTCGCACATCTGGATGCCACCACGGTTCTGTCCCGTTCTATCGTAGAACTGGGAATCTATCCCGCAGTAGATCCTCTGGAGTCCACATCCCGTATTCTGGATCCCAGAATCGTAGGTAAGGAACATTATGAGACTGCCCGCGGTGTACAGGAGATTCTGCAGAGATATAAGGAATTACAGGATATTATTGCCATTCTCGGTATGGATGAACTTTCTGAGGAAGACAAACTGGTAGTATCCCGTGCCCGTAAGATCCAGAGATTCCTGTCCCAGCCGTTCTTCGTGGCAGGACAGTTCACCGGTCTGGAAGGAAAATACGTACCTATCAGCGAGACCATCCGCGGATTCCGTGAGATTCTGGACGGCAAGCATGATGATATTCCGGAGAGCTACTTCCTGAATGCCGGAAGCATCGATGATGTACTGGCAAAGGTTCATGCATAGCATGAGAGGGGAGTACAGATATGGCAGATAAAGATTTTCAACTTCGTATCATAACCCCGGAAAGAGTATTCTATGAGGGAACTGTGGATATGGTAGAATTCAATACCACGGAAGGACAGATCGGTGTCCTTCCGGGACACATTCCCCTGACGGTGATCGTGAAGCCGGGTATCCTGCATATTACGGAGAAGGACGGAGAGAAGGAGGCGGCATTGCACTCCGGATTCGCCGAGATCCTTCCCGAAGGGGTTACCATTCTGGCAGAGATCATCGAATGGCCCAATGAGATCGATGAGAACCGTGCGGAGGCAGCATTGCACCGTGCGGAAGAGAGACTGCGCAGCAAGACACCGGAGACGGATATTGCCAGAGCAGAGACGGCATTGCAGAGAGCAATGGCGAGAATTCAGGTGTTGCGATAATTTTCGCAACACCTGTTTTTCACTTTATGGGAAATACGTGCATATTCTATAAAAAAGCATAGGGCGTAAAAAATATGGTATCACGACCGTTTTTTATGACACTTCCGGGATATCCGGGGAGGATGGATGAGAATGAGCTCCTCAGTGATCTGGAATATTTACAGCAGACTTATCCCGGAGAGGTAAGACGCTGTCAGCGCAGAATTGCGGAAATATTGGACAAATACGATTATGAAGGAAGCATGATCTACGATGAATATCCGGACAGATTAAGTCTGCACCGGGTAGCCGATACCATCGGTACGATTTTGGAACAGGAATCGGAAAAGATATCCAGTGATCTGATCCAGGTGCTGGTGTGTGATGAGATTTACAAAAGGAGACATGGAGGAAGACGCGGAATGATTGCGCTTTTATAGGAAAGCGTGCTATAATGAGGCGGAATCGCCATGCACAGGGCGGTGGATTATCGCAAAAACATTTGAAAACAGGATAAACCATGGAAGAACTGAAAATACTTTTACAGAAAATTTTGAATAAAGATCTGCAGCAGATCATCCTGAGCAACAGCCGTCAGCCGGAACAGCTCCAGAAGGTGAAGATCCGTCCGGTACTGATCCGCGGCAAGCTGTTGTTTCAGGAGACTGCCTACAGAGGAACCCAGGTATTTCACGAGAATTTTCCAGCAGAACAGATGACTGACCGGATCGGCACCGCCTTACAGGAGCAGTTCCGGCAGGGAGAATTCACTGCGAAGAGACTGAAAGCCACGGCATTGATCAGTAAAAAAGGGAAACTGACACTGAAGATAAAAAACAGTGGAAATACTTTGAGTACCGGGATGGACGAAGTCTCCGGACAGGAGGATCTCCAGGCACTTTCCCATAACCGCACCAAGCATTATATCTTAGAGGAAGGAAAGCCTGTGGATTTCCTGGTGGGACTGGGTGTGCAGACACCAGACGGCCGTGTGACGAAGGCGAGATTCGATAAATTCCGCCAGATCAACCGTTATCTGGAATTCATCGAGGATGTGATGGACGAGCTGCCCGAGGACCGGATGATTCGTATTATTGATTTTGGCTGCGGCAAATCTTACCTTACTTTTGCTATGTATTACTATCTGCACGAATTACAGCATAGAGATATTCAGGTGACCGGACTGGATCTGAAGACCGATGTGATCCGGCACTGCAATGAACTGGCGGAGAAACTGGGCTATGACAGATTGAAATTTGAGCGGGGAGACATCAGTACCTATGAGGGAACGGATGTGGCGGATATGGTAGTGACGCTGCATGCCTGTGACCTGGCGACGGATTATGCCCTGGACAAAGCGGTAAAATGGGGAGCCCGGGTCATCCTGGCGGTCCCCTGCTGTCAGCATGAACTGAACAGGCAGATCCAGTGTGACTCCCTGAAGCCGGTACTGAAATACGGGATCATCAAGGAACGTATCGCGGCACTGCTTACGGATGCCCTCAGAGCGAATCTTTTGGAACAACAGGGATACGAGACACAGATCCTGGAATTCATCGACATGGAACATACCCCGAAGAACCTGTTGATCCGTGCGGTGAAAAAGGGCAGCATGCGCCCGAAGCACAGCGCGGACATCAGGGCGGTGGAGGAACTGTTGCACGTGGCACCGACACTGGACAAACTGCTGAATAATAAATGAGTGAAGAAGCAAGAATGAAGAAAACGATTATTAAAATTGCCGTATGTGTTGTGGTGTTTATAGCATCAGCGTTTATCATCGGCGGCATTATGAATCAGGGACATAATAATATGACCATGGAAATGGCTCCGGCGACTCTTCCCGTGATCACAATGGAGAGCGGTGGCGTGGCATGCAACGAACTGCATGGTAACACGGTGGAAATGGATGTGGCTTACCAGAAGGACACAGTGACCATACTGGGGGCGGACAGACAGGCGAATTTTACTGTGGATCCCTATGGAAGAGAAGTCACGGGAATCTCCATGGAAGTCCGCAGTATTGACGGTTCCCGCCTCATAGAGAACGGAGAAGTCACCGGATGGAAGGCGGGAGGCAAAAGCTTCGCTGTCGCACTGGCATTGAAGGATCTGATCGATACCAATACACAGTACAGCCTGACTCTGATCCTGGAACTGGAAGGGGAACAGAAGGTCTGCTATTATACGACGATTCTGTGGAACGACGATCTGCATATCGCAGAGATCCTGGAGTTTGCCACATATTTTCATGGGAAACTCTATGACAAGGAAGCGGCGAAGGAACTGACCAAGTATTTAGAGCCGAATTCCAAGCTGACGGATAACGGCACTTTCCATAAGGTGAATATTCACAGCAGTTTCCAGCAGATTACCTGGGGAAGCCTGGAACCGACGCAGGAAAATGCTGCCTCCATCCGCCTTGTACAGGTGAACGGCAATGTAGCGTCGCTTTTGATGGATTTCGTCGTGTCTACCGGTGAGGGGAAAAATAGGATCTATTATAGTGTGGAAGAATACTACCGCGTCAGATATACCTCGGAGAGAATGTATCTGCTGGACTACGAGCGTACCATGACACAGATCCCGGATACCGGGCGGATGTATGCAAATGATAAGATCCTCCTGGGAATCACGGATGAAAATGTGGACATGATGGAGAGCACCGATGGCAATACCGTGGTATTTTCCGATATGGGACAGCTGCTTTGCTATAATGCGGTGACCAATGGGTTGACGGTGATCTTCTCCTTCTATGACAAGGACAATGCGGACTGCCGTACGCTGTATGACCATCATGATATCAAGATCCTGGATGTGGATGAGGGCGGCAATGTGAAATTCGCCGTATACGGTTATATGAACCGGGGAAGACACGAAGGGGAGACCGGCATTCAGATCTTAAGCTATGACAATTCCCTCAATACCATAGAGGAAGAAGTTTATATTCCTTATTCCAAGAGCTATGCGGTGCTGAAAGACGAGATGCATCAGCTGCTGTATCAAAACAGACAGCAGCATCTGTACTTTTTCCTGGAAAACGGTGTCTATGACGTAGATCTGGAGAACCGCAGCGCAGAGCAGCTGGTGAGTATCCGACAGGATGACAGTCTGCAGGTATCGGAGAATCATGAGATCATCGTATGGCAGGAAGGGGACGACATCAACCACAGCAATCAGCTGAATGTGCGGAATCTGAATACCGGAGAACAGACTATGATCCGGGCAGAAGAAGGCGAGGCGATCCGTCCCTTAGGATTCATGGGAGAGGACATTATCTATGGTGTGGCGAGGGAGAGCGATATCCGCACGGAGGATTCCGGGCAGGTATTCTATCCTATGTATAAGGTATGCATCAGCAATTCTTCCGGTGCCAGTCTGAAGGAATACGGGCAGGAAGGAATCTATGTCGTGGAATGTGCCATTGAGGGCAACCAGATCACACTGACCCGGCTGCAGCGGACGGAGAACGGCAGTTATCAGGAGACCCCGGATGACCAGATCATGAACAATGTGGAAGAGGAAGCCGGACAGAATAAGGTGGTTACGGCGAATATCGATATTTATGAGCGCTATGTGCAGATTCAGACGAAATCTTCCATTGATACGAAGACTATCAAGGTGCTGAATCCGAAGGAAGTCGTATTCGAGGGCGGCAGAGAACTGGAACTGGATGCGGTCAGCGAGGTACCCAGGTATTATGTCTACAATGCGTATGGTGTGCAGGGAATCTACAGCGCGCCGGGCACCGCGGTGAAGGAAGCTTATGATGCATCAGGTATTGTCACCAATGACCGGGGAATTACCGTATGGCTGAAGGGCAGCCGTGTCAGCCGGAATCAGATCATGGCGATCAAGGAAGAGAGTATCACGGAGCAGAAGAACAGCCTGGCCGTATGCCTGGACAATATCCTGCGGCATGCCGGAATCACCCGCAATACCGAGTATGACCTGGCACAGGGCAAGACAGCGATCGAGATCCTGTCGGAGAACATGACGGGCGTACAGGTGCTGGATCTGAGCGGATGCAGCCTGGATGCGGTGCTGTATTATGTCAACCAGGACATTCCCGTGCTGGCGATCTTAGAAGACGGTGAGGCGGTGCTGGTGACCGGATTCAATGAATTCAACGTTGTGATCATGGAGCCTTCCTCCGGAAAGCTGTATAAGAAGGGAATGAACGATGCCACAACGTGGTTTGCTGAGAACGGCAATCATTTCATTATGTATATGAAGACAGATAATTAATATAGGGGGAAAATAAAAGGCGCCCGGAATCTGATGATACGGACGCCTTTTTCGCGGTATGACCGCTTATTTCTGTATGTCAAAAATGTATTTACGGTATTTCTGTAACACGGTGCGAAGCAACATGCCCAGTATGCCACAGGAAATGATCTCTCCAATACCTACGGTCAGCATGAAATAAGGAATGCCGCCCTCTAAATGGTAGACATAAGCCAGCACGAAAGGAACGATGATGGTGTTGGCGATGATGGGAGGCAGAGGAGCCAGCCATTTGCTCTTATTCCGCAGCAGATAAGTGCCAAAAGCACCGATCAGGGTTGCCAGACTGCCGAAGACAATGTCAAGCAGCATGCAGCCGGTCATAGTATTGCTGATAATACATCCCAGGAAAAGCCCCGGTATGGCAGCAGGGGTAAATACGGGAAGAATCGTCAGGGCTTCCGAGAAGCGGACCTGAATGGCATAATTTGCCAGTCCCAGAGCGTTGGCTAACATGGTCAGCACAACATAGAGAGCAGCGATCACCGCTCCGTGTACAAGGTACAGTACTTTCTTGTTCATTTGTTTTCTCCTTTAGTTTTGTTTTACGTGTGGAAGGTCTCGAACACACGAGTGAATTTCCGAAAAGCCTTGATTTCAGGGCGTTTCAGCTTTACCAGTATACCAGTATTCCGGAAAAAGTCAAGCCCGGGTACAGGGATTTTTGTAAATGGTGAATTTTATTGACGAAATCAAAAGAGAGTGCTAAGATAATAAAAGAAAAGAGTGCTACCGTACAGCAACGGTTCACCTGGTTTTTAGTTACAGATCAAGAAAGCAACCTATTCCTGGCGGGGGCGGTTGCTTTTTTGATGTTTATGTTTCTGGGCAGTCTGTACGATACTGATAAGCGTTACGATGATACTGGAAGCTCTCAAAATGTCATCATTTTGGCGAAAGGTGAACCGCTTACCGTTTTGGTAACACTCCGTTTTTATTATAAGTGATAGATTTGCAAAAGCATACTTTATTTTTCTAAAATATACACCAAAACTGATAGGGGCAAAATTGGTTATTTTGTAGAGAACATGAGGCTTCTACATTGTCACTAATTTCCCTATAGAATCTCTGGTTATTCTCGCCACTGCCAAAACATTTTTCCCTAACCCATCAGCCCCATTCAGAAAAGCCTATTGTTTTTAGTCAAGATGGTGTCATCTTGTGACGATAGACGTCATCTCGTGCCGGTGGTATTGCGGGGAGGGGATGGTGTCATATATATTCATACTATAGACTCGGGGAAATTGAAATGAGTACATGACAGGAGAAGGTATGAGGGCACTGATCTACACAAACAGCGAGCAGGAGTATCAGCTTTTGCGGAAGATTACGGAGGAAGAGATCGACGGTATCATTGTCGGCCAGGTTTGCATGGACGGACATTTCCATGTGGAGGAGGACAGTGATATCGCTGTTATTGCGCTGAACGGCGCCATGGGCATGGAGATCATGCAGACCTATCAGAGCAGACATCCCGCCTGCAGGATCATCTGGATTACGGATGACCAGTATTTCGGGAGAACCGCCATTCGGAATCATATCTTTGATTTCATTGTGCGTCCCTATTCGGACAACCGTTACCGGGAGGCCGTCAGGAGAGCGGAGAGGAACACGGCGTGACGGACGTAAGACGGTGCGGATATGCGCCGGCGTACGGTAGGGGCATTGCGGAAGTAACAATTTTCGGAAAATGAGGAAGAGAATTATGAAAAATCAGACGGTGAAACAGCACCTTGGCAAACAGCAGATAGTGGAAAATCAAAACGGAAACAACAGAAAACGGGGCGTGGGCGGTCTGCGCAGAGCGGGAAGATGGGCAGCGGCATTTCTGCTTGCGGGCTTCCTTACGGGTGCCTCCTTCGGAACACCGGGCATGGACAGAGTAAACGCAGCGCAGACCATACAGACGCAGGCTGCGGTGCTGGAGCTGGACAAGCTGCCGCTCACAACGGACAACGCTCAGCGTCTTGACTTTACGATCAATGCGGGCAATGTGTCCAAGTACAACAATGCGGTTCTGACGGGCAGCTTCTCGGATGAGGACGGAAATATCGCGCGAAAAAGGATTGTGATAGACGGTACGACCGTCAACCTGACAATACGGGATGTGAACATCGACCGCAACGCATGGTACGCCACGACGGCGGCTATCGAGTTAATTAACGGCGCAAAGCTGAACCTTACGCTGGAGGGAAATAATGTGCTTAAGGGCAGCATCGGAGGCGCGGGGATCGGCGTCGGGGAGGACTGCACCCTGACCATCACCGCACAGAGCACCGGAACCCTGACAGCGGTAGGCGGCAGCTATTACGGAGGTGCAGCGGGCATCGGCGCCAACGGAACGGGAGCTTATCAGGGTAAGCCAAGAGAGGTGATCCAGAAGTTCGGAACCATCATCATAGAGGGCGGCACGGTCAATGCAGAAGGCGGAACCTATTCCTACAGGGGCGTGCTGGAATCCTCGGGAGCCGGGATAGGCGGCTCCGGCTATGGCTCTGAGGGAACCATTATCATCCGGGGAGGAGTTGTCAATGCCGTCGGAGGAACCGGTGCAGCCGGAATCGGCGGCGGAAGCATCGGTCATGTGGATAGGATTGAGATTACCGGCGGCAAGGTGACTGTCACCGCCGTGGGAGATAAAACCAATTCCACCATTCAGGGAGCGGCAATTGGCAGTGGCTACAATGCAAACAAAAAGGAGGCACTGCCCTGCGGGGAGATTTCCATTACGGGCGGGGAAATCACAGCAGACGGAAATATTGGCTACGGGACAGGTGGCAACGAATATGATGGCGGCAGCATTCGCATCGACGGGGAGGCAAAGCTGGATGTCTCGGGAACGATAAGCCGAAAAAATATTAATGGAGTGGCATACACGCTGCAGCTTACAGTATATGATTTAAAACTGGTGGGAAGTCAGACCATTCCCGGAACCGCAGAGCTGAAAAATCAGAAAAAAACCACAACCTGTACGGTAGCCGGGGCTTCCGCTGCAATCGGGTTAGAATATTTTGCCGAGAGCACCCTGACCGGAAAGCAGGACATCAAGGTAACCTTGGGAGAATACGAGTATCAGACACAGGTGGATTTCCAGACGGGCAAGACAGAGTATACCGTGCAGATCGGGCAGCCGCTGTACGACACGCGGCTGCGGTTGGACATCAACTGGAGTTGGGGGACGAAAACGCGGAAGGTCACCTCCATCAGCATCATGCAGGCGGGCAAGAAACTTGACAGTCAGAAATATTATGCGGCAGAAAAAACGGAAGGTTCTGAATCGAAGGACTATCTTTATCTCCAGATGTATCTTCCGGAGGGAGAGCAGTATGACATCACTGCGGCCATTGAAGGTGTAAATGGCGGAGAGCCTGTGACCGTGAGCGGGCAGACGGTTAAAGACGGTGCGGAAAATGTGATCTATGTTCTGCCCCTCAATGTGAAGCTGAACGATGCGGACGAGACAGATAATCTGGCGGAGGTCACAGTCTCCGGCAAAAAGGATATAAAGGTATATTACCTGGTAAGCAAAAGTGAACTCACGGACGCGGAGGTTCAGGCAAAGGCGGAGGCAGGGGAGAGCACAAGCCTTACACTGACCGGCGGAACCCAGACCTTTTCCGTGACAGCGACGGAGGTAGAGACGGATGTGATCTGCTATGTCATTGCCGAAGGCAGTAATGGTTATTCGTCGGTTTACAGACAGAGCTTCCATTCGGGGGCAATGACGCAAATGGAAGCCATGCTGTATAAGCGCGGCGAGACAGAAGGTATTGCCTATGCCACACTGGATGCCGCAATCGCGGCGGCCCAGAAATCGGAGAATGCGGGCTGTACGGTTCGTCTTCAGGAGAATATACTCCATAAAGGCACCCTGATTGTGAAGGAGGGCAGCTTTACGCTGGACATCAATGGCAAGCAGCTGACGGAGGAGGACGGCACGACGCTCCTGCAGCTGGACGGCGGAAGCCTCATCCTGAAGGACAGTGTGGGAACCGGTAGCATGGTGGGCGGCAAAAAGAAGGGAACGACCGTTGCGCATATGATTGTTGCCAACGGCGGCACACTGACCATACAAAACGGGAATTACTGGGTACAAGGAAATGGTATGTCGGAATGCACCATTATTTATACGGCTGTGGAGAAGACTCCAGTTGTAAAAATCAAGGGTGGCAGCTTTGGGAATACGGAGACTACATGCGCGAAATATGGCTTTTATATGCTGAGCGGTACACTGGAGGTGGAAGGCGGCACGTTTGGTGGCGTTTGGAATTATGCAATCAAGGATACCAAGGCGACGATCAGCGGGGGCGAGTTCATAAGCAATCTTTATCTGAGTCAGGACAATGCAAAGCTGAGGGGAGGTATCTTCAGCAGCAAGCTCGTGGTGGCGGATGAATCAGGCACTATGGCAGCGGAAGGCGACTGCACCAAACTGCTGGAGGGAGAGTATGGAGCGAAATATAAATATTATAAGAAATCATCTAAAGGGACATACAGCAATCCGGTAACGGAGGCAGATGCGAAAACGAGTGAGTTGAATGATGTCAAGGTCGTCTGCGTGCTGCAGGAGCTGAAGGGAAGCGCCGTTATCACGGTTAAAGACAATGGAACAAGACAACCCATGCTCGGGGATACCTTGCAGTGTACGTTTACGGCAGATGAAAGTGTGAAGGTGGATACGGATAAGCTTACTTATAAATGGTATTGTGTAGACGGTGAGGAGACGACGCTCGTGCGCACAGGTATAGGAGGGGGATGGAGGTATTATGATGAATACCCCGTGACGGCGGGCAACCTTGGAAAAATGCTCTATTGCGAGGTGACGGCAGAAAACTACCAGAAGAGCATTTGCACCGAACCGACGAAGACAGTGACAAAATACATGCTTAATACCATCAATACCCTGTTCAAACAGGGACAGAAGCCCACCAAGTATTATACGGGCGAACCGATCACATTGACGGAGGAGGATTTTGCAGCAGCAGGAGTGGGAGGCAACAATGGGCTGAACCTGAGGTATGGAATTGACTATATTGTCAAAAGCTATGAGGACAATACAGAAGTCGGCGACTATGCAACTGTGTGGATTGAGGGAATCGGCGAGTATATAAATTCCACGAGGGGTACCTTCTACATCAAGTATAAGCCCATGAATGTCACTCCTACCGTGAAAGGGCTGGGAGCGGACGGTTGGACGAATTGCGCCGAGCTGGCCGCGCCTGAGGGCTATACCATCAGCTTTTCCCAGAAGGACGGCTATGCGGCAAGTATCTTCTATGACAAGGAGACCGGCATGGACGGTGTGCAGCCTACCTATTATCTGCGGGAGACTGCAACCGGTTATATTTCCGATGCAAAGCAGCTGGCGGATGTGATCAAAGTTGAGAAGGAGGCACCTGCTTTTACCGGAGAATCCGACGGCATTTCCTTTGGCCTGAGCAACTGGAAGGAACGGGAGAAGCCTATTTCCTTTGAAATAAAGACGAAATCTGCTCAGATGGCGATTCACGCCACGGACGCGCTTTCCGGCATACAGACCTACTATTACTACGCAGACCGGGTACAGGACACCGCCAATTATCAGGCGCTGACGGATTACCAGCTTTTGGAACTGGAGCGAAGCTTCAAGGAGGCTGAAAACGGCAGGTTTACGCTGGATGCGGACGGCTGTTATGTCGTGTATGCCTATGCGGTGGATAAGGCGGGCAACCGGAGTGCTGTAATCTGCTCCGGCGGCATTGTGATCGACAACACCGCACCGGGGGTGACTGTAGCTGTGCCTGAAGAGAAGATTAAGTCCAATACTGCGGGTGTGGAATTTACAATGGATGAGGCGGGAACGCTTTCCTATTATTATTGCGACAGCAGTTCCACCTTTGAGCTGAATGTGACGCCGACTTTTGAGGAACTGGAGAATTATAAGGCGGCTTCCGACGAGCATTTCAGATACGGTACCGTCACTGTCTCCGAAAATCAGATGGGGCAGGTGCAGAATCTTCTTTTGGAAAATCTGGACATCAATACAGCGCATGCGGTCTATCTGGTGACAAAGGACGAAATGGGCAATGTCAGTCAGGTGAAGCGGCTGAATTTCAGAACGAAGAAGCTGCTTCCTGTTTTAAAGGAAGCTCCGACGCTGACCGGAGAGTACGGAACGAAAGTATCTGACCTGCAGATGACCGGAGGCAGTGTCTTACGGACAGACAAAGAGACGGTGTTGGAGGGAACATGGTTCCTTGCAACCGGCAATACAGGGCTTGATCTTGTGCTGCAGGCAGGAGAGGAAAAAACCTATCGCGTGATTTATAAGATAACAAGTGTGGGCGGTCTGAATGACACCTATGAGGATTTGGAGTGTGACGCCAAGGTGGTAATCACACCGAAGGACATCAGTTCCTTCATGGTGGAGGACATTGCGGACAGCGCCTACAATGACGCCGAACAGACTCCGGGGACGGTGGTAAAGTGGACGGATAGCTACAATACGGAGCGGACGCTGACAAACGGCACGGATTATCAGGTTTCCTACCGGGATAATATGCATGCGGGAACGGCAACGGCAGTCATCACCGGGCAGGGTAATTATCAGGGAACGCTTGAGAAGAAGTTCCGGATTACGCAGGCGAAGAATGAGTTTACAGCAGAGCTGACCTGTGACAGCTATACCTACGCAACGGATGTGACACCCGCACCGGTTGTGACGGCAAAGTTCGGAACCGTGATCTATGAGTATGCAAAGGTACCTGAAAACGGAGCTCCGCCGGACGACAGCGCTTACACGGTTGAGATTCCGGAAAAGGCGGGAGACTGGTACGTCAGGGCTTATGTGCCGGAGACAGAGGATTATACCGGAATGCTCAGCGGAGCTGTGCAATTTACAATCCGCAAGGCGGAATACCGGAACGGAATGCAGTACGGGGAATATGTGTCCTACAGAGACTGGACGGGAGAAACGGTGACGGTTCCGGGAGAAAAGTTTTTCCCAAATCCGCCCGAAGATTGCGGCAAGATTACCTACAGTGTGAAGGTGGATGACCTCTCTAATATTTTAGAAGGAACGGCCGTGGTAGATGAGAACGGAAACCTGTCCTACCGGTTGAGGCAGCTTACGGCAAGTGAGATAGAAACCGGGAAAAAACAGGCATGGATCACTTACAAAATCTCCACGGAAAATTATGAGATTGTCGGAGATTCCGGCTGGAGGATTGAAGTTGTCGATTGGCTGGAGTTTCAGGGAAGGGATGAGGTGCAAATTGATGGAAGTAATGAGCTGACTTATGGCCAGAAGCTGTCCGCACTGGCCTTAAAGAGCGGGGAAAGCGTCTTCTATGACGTACACGGGAATAAGGTGGAGGGCAGCTTTGCATGGCTGGAACCGGAGAGCGTGCCTGCCGTCGGAACGACATCGGCGGCCTATTACCTCCGCCATTCGTTGAAGGAAAGCTACAAGACCTATCAGAACCAAATTGCTATTACCGTTGTCCCGGCAGCGCCGAGGGTGACGGCACCCGTCCTTGCAGAGGGCATGACAATCACCTATGATCAGACAAAGACCATCGGTGAGATGGTACCCATGAGCAATTATGTACCGGCAGGTAGCAGTGCAGCGGAAAGTATCTGGACGGTCGGCAGCGCTGTCTGGACGGTCGGAGACAATGAGGTGACAGTGGACGGAAGCTGGAGCTGGGAGAATCCGGACATCGTACCGATGGTGGATAATGAGGGCTATGTGGCTGTCTTTACACCGACGGATAATGTAAACTATAAGCCGACGACGGCAGTGGTAACACTTTCGCTCGGAAAGGCAACACCTGAGATCACGGAGAAGCCGACGGCGGCAGCGATCACCTACGGACAGACACTTGCGGAGAGCCAGCTGAGCGGAGGTGTGGGAAATGTAGCCGGAACCTTTGCATGGAAGGACGGAAGCGTGAGACCTACCGTTTCCGACGGTGATGCAACACCATACGAAGTGGTATTCACCTCGACGGACAGCAACTGGGGCAAGGCAGAGACCACAGTGACCCTTACGGTCCACAAGGCCCCCTGCCCGTCCAATATGCCCCAGGCGAAAATGGAACCTGCCCACAGTGTGAAGACTGTCGGAGAGGTGGAATTGCCCCAGGGTTGGTACTGGGAGGAAGCTGACGCTTTGCTGGAACTGACCGATGAGACGGCGGTGACGGCAACTGCAATTTACAATGGAAGTGATAAGGGCAATTATGAGACCGAGAGCGTTGAAATTGTGCTGATCCGAAGTATTTGTGAGCACGCGCAGACAACGGTAAACGGAATGCGGGATGCGACCTGTCAGGCGGAGGGGTATACCGGAGATACCGTATGTACGGAATGCGGTGTCACGCTGTTAGTGGGAACTGCGATTCCGAAGACAGAACATAGGTTTACCAGTGCTGTGACGAAGGAGGCGACGACACAGGAAGAAGGCATCCTGACCTATGTCTGTGGAGCATGTGGCTACAGCTACACCGAAGCCATCGCGAAGCTGGCACCGTCACCCGAGCCGGAGGAAGATACGATACCTGACGCTGCTCCGACGGAAACCCCTGCGGCAACTCAGGCTCCCACAGCAGCCCCCACGGCAACCCCGGCTCCGACAGCAGCTCCTGCAGCAAAGTCCACAACGGCTCCCGTGACAAAGCCTGCCACGACACCGATACCGGTTCCGGCGACAGAGCCCACAGTGACACCGGTGCCGGATACGAAAATGCCGTATCTTAAGAAAGATACCGGAAAGAACAGTTGGGAACTGATCGCAGAGCAGCTGGAGAATGCACCGGACAGTGATGTTATTGATGTGGAAATGAACGGTACCACAACGGTGCCGGGAGATATTTTTAACACCATCAAAGGCAGAGATGTGACCGTGGTGTTCCATATGGGGGACGGTATTACCTGGACGGTGAATGGCAGAGATGTCACGGCAGCCGGGAAGAACATAGATCTCGGTGTGGTGTTCGGCGGGGAAGCCGGGAAAACGATTCCGGTGGAGATCATCAACAATGTTACCGGAGAGAGACATTCCGTCAACCTGACGCTTGCCTATGACGGTGAGTTTGGCTTCCGGGCGACGCTTACTGTGAATATGGATAAGAAGAATGCCGGACTCTTTGCGAACCTGTTCTATTATAACGAACAGTCCGGCGAACTGGAATTTATCTGTGCAGGTGAGATAGACAGTCAGGGAGAGGTCGGACTGACCTTCACCCATGCCTCGGACTACACGATCATCGTCGACAGACAATCCATGGAGCCCGGCGTTGTGGAGAATCCGGTGAATCAGGCATCTGCGGAGGAGATAAGCACAGCCGGCAGTTTCCGTCCGGTCCGGGTGCTCCTCATGGCCCTGGCGGTGATCATTCTCGGAGCGGCAGGTATCCTGCTGGTGGTAGTAAGAAACAAAACGGAAAAATAAATACTACTTTTGGATTACAACATCGATGGTAAAACGATCGGCGGTGTGGGAGAATTTAGCCATGCCGCCGTATTTTTCTGCCACGGTGGCAATGGAGGTCAGGCCGATGCCGGAGCCTTCCTTATGTGTGGAGAGGTAGGCACCGCCCTTCTGCTTTACAACACCGTCAAAGCCGTTTACGGAGATGATGTAGAGACAGCTTTGACGGATCTGGATCGTCAGATTGTGATACCTTTTATCCGGCGGAAGGGTCTGGCAGCCATAATATACATTTTCCAACAGGTTGCCGAGAAGAGCACAGAGCTCGGTATCTGTGATCCTGAGGTTCTGCGGAAGACTGATCTTCCAGCTGCGGCGGATGCCGTCAGTATCCATTTTTGCTCCATAGTAATTCAGCAGGGCGTTGACCGGGATGTTCAGACAATAGGTCGTCAGTGACTCCGGGAGGGAAGAAATATATTCCGACAGATGGCCGGACAGAGCATCATACTCCCCATTCTGTATCATCTGGGCAATGCTTAATAGCTGTTGGCGGAAATCATGGCGCTGTCTGGAGGATTCCGTAATGTAGCGCTGCTGGGCGAGATAATGGCTCTCCTGCATCTCGAAGAACCGGATGCGTTCCCTGTCCTGCGAACTCCGGCGGAGTTCCACGGTCATCATATAGAAGATCACATAGATGACATTGAACAGGAAAAAGGAAAGGACTATGTAAAAAAGGTACATCAGGTATACCCGGTTGACATGCATGGTTTCATATTTTTGCGGCATCATCAGGATATTGATCAGAATGAAAGTCAGCGGAACCGGAAGGGATACCGCCCACACTCTGGGGGATTCCATGAAATCCACGAAATCTCCGAGAAAACGGTAGAAAAACCAGGCATATAACAGCAGAAACAGGACACTTATGGCCAGCTGGATACCGCTTACAAGGGGACAATGGGACAGAGTCCCTTCCCACGGATGTACCTGGCAGTCGATGGCAAGGGCGATGAGCGCCGGGAAGGACATCAGAGCCATGACCAGCAGAAAGATGGACGCACTTGTGAAGATATGTATCCTGAGCACCCTATGATAACATAGGAAAAGGATTGCCACCACCGGCAGAAGGACGTAATTGGTGGGGAGATCGGCGAGGGTGACAAGGGCAGCGCAGAGCGGTATCAGCAAAACAAACACCCCGCCCGCCATAAGGGACAGCTTCCGAACGGAGATGCGCAGCTGGTTCCTCACGGGAAGCAGGCACAACACAGCGGACGGAAGCAGTATCGCAAATGCAAAAATTTCAGATAAATAATTCATGGGATTCAATTCCTTTCGGGCATGGAGTTATGAAATTTTGTAAAATTGTAATTGTGCCAGGTCTGGATCAGCTGATGCAGCTTTCGCTGTGTCACCGGAACACTCAGATCGTTTTGCAAAAGACAGCTGTTGCCCTGAAAACCGGTGATATGATCCATGTTGACCAGGATCCCGCGGCTGACTAGCAGAAAGCGCCCGTCTTCCGTAAGCGGCTTTGTAAAGACGGAAAATGCAGAGTAAACAGTATATTCCCTGCCGGAAGTGCACTGCACCACCGTGGAATGTCCACAGGAGGATAAACAGGCGATTTCGCTGTAGAAGAGCCGGATGTCCAGCCCGTTGGAGGAGAAGGACAGGTAATCCTCGGGCTTCGGGAGAAGTGCCAGGGAATCTGTCAGGCAGGTATAAAATTTATTTCTGTCCAGTGGTTTTTCCATGTAATCGAAGGCATGGACGGAAAAGGCCTGCCCCATATGCTCCCCGCTGGAGGTGAGGAAGATCAGCAGGGAACGGCTGTCGGATTCCCGCATTTTCCTGGCGGTGTCGATTCCGCTCATGCCGCCCATGTAAATATCCATAAACACAATGTCATAGGTATAGGGAACAAACGCGGAGAGAAATGCCTCGCCGCTGTCGAACATATCTACTTCAAATTCCGTATGCATTTCCTCGGCGAAGGAAGAGAACAGTCTGCCGGCCGTCTCCCTCTCCGTCGCCGCATCATCCACCAGTGCAAATCGCATCAGATTCAACGCTCCTCTTCTGTACGGGAACACCGTTCCCGGTTTATGGATAGTATAGCACAAATCCTTCCCAATGTCATTCGTGCGTAAAACTGTCGTTTCGTGCGAGCCGCCTTGCGCGGGGGAGACGAATCCGTATAGAATAGAAACAGTATATTTACATTATTTTTAACCGAGATAGCAAAGGAAAGCGGGCAGAAAGAATATGAAGAAGCAGACCAGAGGATGGAAAAGAATCATGGCAGCAATGCTGGCGGTGCTTATCGCCGGAAGTACGGTGGAACCGTCGGTACTGACAGTGGCAGCGGCGGCACTGCCAAAAAATTCCGACGCAACACTGACGCTGTTAAATGATTGCCAGGTGGATATGACGGATTGGACGATTGGAAGTAATGTAACAGGCACGATAACACTGGATCTGGCGGGGCATGCATTGACAGTGCCGGACGATAACGATATTATGTTAAGCAGCGATAATTTTATTGTGATGTCTTCACGAGATGTCGGGAAACTGCAACTGCAAGGTGAAGTCTATGTTAAGGGGGACAAAACAGCGATATTCAAGGAGAATATCGTGGTTACCGGAACTGTCAAGGCGATGGGTTATAAGACAACTGTACGCGTAGAAGGAGCCGACATTGCAAACCTGCTGATTTCAAATGGCAGCTGGGAGATTTCTTCGGGAAGCGTGGAGGAAATAAATTGGTCGGGTGCAGAACTCCTTGCCATTACCGGCGGCACCATCGGCAAACTGAACTGCGAGTCTTATCTGAAGCGCAGCACTGCCTTCCCGGACGGCTATGGGGTGAAAGATCCGGAGACCGGAAACAGATATACCAGAGCGGAACTGGATGCGGAGGGCTTTTCGGGCAAAATGGAGGCATATTCGTGTAATGAACATGAATATGTGGAAGGGTACTGCAAATACTGCAATGCACTAATCGCGGATTGCAGACATACCGGTCTGGATCAGACCACCGGGGTCTGTGGGAACTGCGGCTTGCAGGTTCTGGCAGCCATCCGGTCGGAGGAGGAAGCCGTTTACTGTGTGTCGTGGGAAGCATGCACTGGAGGGTACCTGGAGCGTCACGGACAGCAATGCAGAGGAGCATCCCTTTCCGGGCACAACCGCAGAGTATGAGCTGACCTTTACACCTGCAGACAGTGCCTTTGACAGTGTGACCGTAAAGGTAACGCCGCAGGTGGAAAAGAGATACCTTTATGTAACTGTGGCAAATCTGGAGAAGACCTATGGGCAGGAACCCCCGATGCTTGCAATAAGCGATTTAACCGTTGACTGGAGTCGGCTGGTGCCCGGGGATACCCAAGAGGAGATCCTTGCCAGTCTCACACTGGAGACAGATGTGACGACAGCCTCGATTGTAGGCGACTATGAATTTCGGATAACTACTGCAAATGAAAAGTATGATATAGCCATTGCCTACAATGACGCGGCAGCTCACGGTACGCTGACCGTGAAGCGGGCGGACACAGTGCTTACCGGAGCAGACAGCGTTACCAAAACCTATGGGGATGGTTCATTCAGACCCGATGTGACGGCAAATCACGCAGAGGCGGCCATTCAGTACGAACTGATGGACGGAGAAGGCGTGGTAAGTGTTGCGGAAGACGGTACCGTGACGATTCTGAAAGCGGGAACGGCAAAGATCAGGGCATTCCTGCCGGAAAGTAAGAACTACAATGCGGCGGAAAAGACCATCACGATCATAGCAGACAAAAAATATCTGGCTGCTTCCAGAATAGACAAAGGCTTTTATTTTGACCGCAACCATGAGGGGGCGTTGGATATCAGAGCAATTTTACCCGAGGATTGTGGCAAGATACAAATTACCGGCGTGACAAGTCATGATAAGGTGTTGATCGACAAGGAGGACTTTGACGATACCACCGGCATGCTGCCCTATCGGATCCTGAAGAACACAGCGGATGAGAGTGCACAGATCGAGATAGCGGTGGAGCTTGAAAATTACACAAACAGTAATATTGTCTTCCATGTTACATGGAGTTCCAAGATGGATGTGTATGTCAGGGAAGGTCAGAAGGTTGCCCTGAAGAACAGCGTTATGACCTACGGTAGCAGAATTTCCGCGTTGGAATTTGAACCGGTAGAGTTTGTGGATGCTGAGGGAAATACTGTGAAAGGTACATTGGCATGGGAAGACGAGACAATGGTACCGGATTGCAGTGTGAAAAGAGCGGCATGGAAGTTTGCACCGGCTGATGACCGGTATGCCGTATTGACAGATTTCGTGAAAATTACGGTGGATCAGGCGACACCGAATGTAAATTCAAAGCCGGCACCGGAAAAGAAGGATATTATCTATGATCCGGCACAGACATTGGCGGATCTAAATCTCTCGAAGGGAAGCCTGTCATGGACGGTTGACGGTAAGGAGGAAACGGTGCCCGGCAGCTGGACATGGGTGAATCCCAACGGGATTCCGGTGGCCGGAATCAACAGTTACGAGGCATTCTTTCAGCCGGAGGACAATAATTATAGGTCCTTCACCATGAGGATCGATGTGACGGTGGCAAAGGCGAAGCCCTATATGGAGACCGTTCCCACGGCGGCAGAGATCACCTATGGGGACAGACTCGGAATGTCCGGACTGACCGGCGGAAAGGCTGTGTATGGCGACGGTAAGGGGAATGCTTCTTCGCTGACCGGAGGGGATGCGGAGGTGACAGGTAGCTTTGGATGGAATACACCGGACGTCAAGCCTGCCGTGACTGACAGCAATGCGACAGAATATGAGGTAGTGTTTATACCTGAGGATACTGACAATTATGAACCGGTAACAATGAAGACGAAGCTGACGGTGAACAAGGCAGAGAACGCGCCGGATATGCCGGGTGATACCATGAATGTGGCATTTGACTGTAAGAAGGTGTCGGATGTGGCACTGGACAGGGAAAACTGTGCAATTCCCCGGTGCCGTTCGGCGATCGTGGCAATGGAAGAAAGTCCGATGCCGGAACCGTTTTTGCGGGTGGAGAGGTACACCCCGTTTTCCTTTTTTATCTGCCCGTCAAAACGGTTGGAGGACACGATGTAAAGGCTCGTCTCATGCTTCACACAGACTGTCAGTTCGTGGTAGCGGTCCTGTGGCGGTACCCTCTGGCATCCCTGCCATACATTTTCCAGAATATTTCCCAGAAGAGAGCACAGCTCCATATCCGTAATTGTAAAATTCATCTCCGATGGGAGGCTGATTTTCCAGTTCCGCCGGATCTGTGCATCATCCATAAGGGAAGCATAGTAGGTAAAAAGGGCGTTTAACGGAAGATTGGTGCAATAATGCACAGGCTGTCTGGGAAGCTCTTCCACACATCCCAGAAGATGCTCCGTCAACTGTTTATAATTTCCGGCTGCCGCCATTTCTGCCAGACTGTGAAGCTGCTGCCGGGAGTCGTGGCGAAGTCTTGCGGATTCCGCGATGTACTGCTGCTGTGCATGATACTGGCTTTCCTGCATCTCCAGAAAGCGGATCCGCTCTGTATTCTCCGCATTGCGGATCAGATTCAATGCCACCTGATAAAAGATAATATAGATAGTAAGAATCAGGATCAGTGCCAGGAAATGGTAGCCAATGTAAAAGGAGAAGACCCGGTTTACATGCATGGTCTCATAGCATTTGGGCTGGATAATCACATTCATACAGGTAAAGATCAGGGGGATCGGAATGGTGGTCAGCCACCCGTTGGCGATGATACAGGAATCTGCCAGATATGCTGTGGGGTGCACCCGGGAGTCAATGGCAACGGCAATATTTGCGGGAAAAGACATCAATGCAATGTCAAAAAGATAGATGGGGAGATCCACGCTTACAGGTACTGTAGACACCTTGTGATAGCACAGATACAGTACCGCCATTACCGGGAAAAGTATGTAATTTACGGGAATCCCGGTCATTGTCACGATCCATCCGCAGAAAAGAATCAGGAATCCCAGCGCCAGAACTGTCAGTCCTGCAAACTGTAAAATTTCAGAGAGAAAAGTCATGGACGCAGACTCCTTTCCGCAGCCGCCTGATGGAGTTTGGCAAAGTCATAATTTCGCCAGATCTGGACCAGCTGTTTTTGATTTCGGAGGGTAATGGGGACCCGCATGCCGTTTTGCAGCAGGCATTCTCGTTCAGTAAAACCGCTCACATGATCGAGATTTACCAGAATGCCCCGGCTTACCAGGAGAAAATTGTCCCGATCTGTAAACGGGGAGGTAAAGGAAACAAAGGACTTCGATACCGGGTATTCCATTTCATCCGCACTCACAATGATGGTGGAGTGTCCCTGGGAACGCAGCACACAAATGTCGCGGCAGAGAAGATGTACCTGTACGCCGCCGGAGAGAAAGGAAAAGGCATCCCCCATGTGTTCCGGACTGGTGGTGAGAAAGACCAGAAAGGAATGGGAATCCTGTGTACGCATCTGTTTCGCAGCCTCGATTCCCGTCATCCCGTCCATATAAATGTCCATGAATACCACATCGTAATTCATAGGAACAAAGGAGGCAAGAAACTCCTCCCCGCTGGTAAACACATCTGTTGTAAAAGAAATCTTTCGTTCATGGCAGAATTCGGAGAGCATGTTGCCGACGCGCTTCCGTTCTTCCGCCTGATCCTCGATCAGTGCAAATCGCATTCTTATCCACTCCTGTCTTCCTCATTATAGCATAGAACAAAAGTTGGGTACACTGCCGATTCCATACATTTTCGTGGTGTTAAAAGTATGCGAAAACTGTTGACGCAAAAGTATGCCCGTGCTAATATAGAGACAGAAAAAGAGTGCTACCGTACAGCAACGGTTCGCCTCAGTTTACAGTTACTTGAAAAGCAACCGGAACATTGGTGATGAGGCGGTTGCTTTTTCAATGCTTTCGTTTCCGACTGGTCTGCACAATACTGATTACGGTTACGATGATACTGATGATCGTAACTACAATACCGACAATCCCAATCACTGTTTCTGCCATCTTATGTACCTTTCGTTAAATTTCCCATTTGTATCACCTCCGATAATACTGGAAGTTCTCAAAACTATTATTATAAAATACAATGTCGGGAATAGATACCTTTGATCCGGAAAAATAAGTAACGAAATATGCTATTCGTAACAGGCTAAAAATCGGATGCCGGGGGCGGTTGCATTTTCTACATAAAAATGCGAAAATATAAGATAGTGCATTAATTGCCGGAAAGTAAGGAGAAGAATATGTATATTATCGCAGGGCTGGGGAATCCCGGCAAAGAATATGAAAATACGAGACATAATATCGGTTTTGATGTCATAGACAGATTAGCAGAGGAAGAAAATATTGCCGTCATGGAGAGTAAGCATAAGGCGCTGATCGGCAAGGGCTATGTGGCAGGGCAGAAGGTGATCCTGGCGAAGCCGCAGACTTTCATGAACTTAAGCGGCGAGAGCATCCGCGAGATCGTGGATTATTACAAGGTGGACGATACTGCGGAGCTGATCGTGATCTCCGATGACATCAGCCTGGATGTGGGACAGATCCGCATCCGCAAAAAGGGCAGCGCCGGCGGGCACAACGGGCTGAAGAATATCATCAAAATGTTAGGGCATGATACTTTTATCCGCGTCCGCATGGGCGTAGGTGAGAAGCCGAAAAATTTCGACCTGGCGGATTATGTGCTGGGACATTTTCCGGCAGAAGAACGTACTGTCATGGATGAGGCAGTAAAGACCGCAGCAGAGGCAATCCGTATGATTATCACGGAGAATGCCGATGCAGCCATGAATCATTTTAACAGTAAGAAAGCGTAACGGCTGTATAGTAAGAGGAAAATAAAATGCAGGCACTGATTGCGCCACTGAAAGAACTGGCGGAATACGACGAGATCCGCAAGATCGTCAGACAGGGAAAAGGAACCGTAGCCCTGTCCGGCTGTGTGGACTCCCAGAAACTTCATATGATCTACGGACTCAGCGATGGTCTGAAATATAAGGTCATCGTTACTTATAATGACTTAAAAGCCAAAGAGATCTACGAGGAATACCGCTTTTATGACAGAAATGTCATGCTGTATCCGGCAAAGGATCTGATCTTTTTCCAGGCGGATATCCACGGTAATCAGCTGGTACAGGAGCGGATCAAGACACTGCGCAGAGTCGTGGAAGGGAAGCCCGTTACCATCGTCACTACCTATGCGGCGCTGATGACACCCCAGGTGCTGTGGGAGGAGAAGGACATCATCCGTACCGAGCGGGGCGGCAGTCTGGATGAAAGCAAACTGGCATCCAGGCTGGTGGCAATGGGATATGAGAAGGCTTACCAGGTGGAGAGCCCGGGACAGTTCTCCATCCGTGGCGGCATTGTGGACATTTTTGACCTGACGGAGGAGAATCCTTACCGTATCGAGCTGTGGGGCGACGAAGTGGAATCCATCCGCAGTTTCGATATTTTGAGCCAGCGTTCCATCGAGAAACTGGAGAGTATCGCCATCTACCCGGCGACGGAGTTCGTGTTGTCCGAGGACCAGATCCGCAAGGGCATTGTGAAACTGGAAAAAGAAGCAAATAAACAGGAAAAGATTTTCCGGGATGCCCACCAGCCGGAGGAAGCCCACAGGATCGCCATCCAGGTGAGCGAACTGAAGGAACAGCTGCTGGAATTTCAGAGTAAAATTAATCTGGAAGGCTACATCCGTTATTTTTATGAAAATACGGTGACCATGCCGGAGCTGCTGGCGGACATGGCGGGGCGGTCGCTGGTCTTCTACATCGACGAACCGGCGAGAGTGAAGGAGCAGGCGGATGCCATCGAACTGGAATTCCGGGAGAGCATGGAGCAGCGTGCGAGAAAAGGCTACGTGCTGCCGGGACAGATGAATATCCTCTACAGCGGGGAGCAGGTGGCGGCCACGTTAGAGAAAAATGCCGTGGTGACCCTTGCTACTATGGAGACGAAATACGGGTATTTTAAGACGGAGAAGCATGTGGACATTGCTGCCCGCAACATTGCACCTTATAATAACAGCTTTGAATCCCTGGTCAAGGATCTGAAAAAATATAAAAAGAACGGCTACAGGGTGTTGTTACTATCCGGCTCCAGAACCCGCGCAAAACGTCTGGCGGAGGATCTGCGAAACACAGAAGATGCAGGGCTGACGGCAGTATACACAGAGGATCCCATGCGGGAGGTGCAGCCCGGAGAGATCCTGACCTATTACGGTCATGTGAACAAGGGCTTTGAGTATCCCTGGCTGAAATTCGTGGTGCTGTCCGAGAGTGATATTTTCGGGGCGGAGAAGCGCAAGAAGAAAAAGAAGAAGCTCTACCAGGGGCAGAAGATCAACGATTTCAACGACCTGAAGATCGGTGACTATGTGGTGCATGAGACTCACGGACTGGGGATATATAAAGGCATCGAGAAGGTCGAGGTGGACAACATTGTCAAGGACTATCTGAAGATCGAGTACCGGGACGGCGGCAATCTGTATATTCTTGCTACCGGACTGGATGTGATCCAAAAGTATGCCTCCGCCGATGCGGCGAAGAAACCGAAGCTGAATAAATTAGGCGGCAAGGAATGGGAGCACACCAAGACCAAGGTGCGCAGTGCGGTCAGCGCTGTGGCGAAGGATCTGGTGAAGCTGTATGCGGTGAGACAGCAGAGCGAGGGCTACGCCTTTGGAAAAGATACGGTATGGCAACGGGAGTTCGAGGAAATGTTCCCCTTCGAGGAGACGGAGGACCAGCTGAATGCCATCGTGGATACCAAGGCGGACATGGAGAGCCACCGGATCATGGATCGACTGATCTGCGGAGATGTGGGCTACGGCAAGACCGAGATCGCCATTCGTGCCGCCTTCAAAGCGGTGCAGGAGGGTAAACAGGTGGTATACCTGGTGCCCACCACGATCCTGGCGCAGCAGCATTACAACACTTTTGTGCAGAGAATGAAGGATTTCCCGGTAAATATTGCACTGATGAGCCGATTTCGCACGCCTGCGGAGATCAAGAAGACGGTAAAGGATCTGGAAAAGGGCATGGTGGATATCGTCATCGGAACCCACAGAGTGCTGTCGGCGGATGTGAAGTTCAAGGATCTGGGACTTTTGATCATCGACGAGGAGCAGCGTTTTGGTGTCGCTCATAAAGAGAAGATCAAGAAATTAAAGGAAAACGTGGATGTGCTGACCCTGACGGCAACCCCCATTCCCCGTACCCTGCATATGAGTCTCATTGGTATCCGGGATATGAGCGTGTTGGAGGAGGCGCCCAACGACAGGCTGCCGATCCAGACTTTTGTCTGCGAATACAATGACGAGCTGGTCCGTGAGGCAATCGTTCGTGAGATGGCGCGGGGCGGACAGGTCTACTATGTCTACAACCGGGTGAACAACATCGCGGATGTAGCGGCGCAGATTGCGAAGCTGGTGCCGGAAGCCAACGTGGCATATGCCCACGGACAGATGAAGGAGCATGAACTGGAGCGGATCATGTTCGATTTCATCAACGGGGAGATCGATGTGCTGGTGTCCACCACCATCATCGAGACCGGGCTGGACATCTCCAATGTCAACACTATGATCATACACGATTCGGATAATCTGGG
>DJEP01000108.1:29918-30699 GCA_002431915.1 Lachnospiraceae bacterium UBA5895
TATGCGTTTCTGATGTACAAGCGGGATAAGATGTTAAAAGAAGTAGCGGAGAAACGACTGGCGGCAATCAAGGAATTCACGGATCTGGGCAGTGGTTTCAAGATCGCCATGCGTGACCTGGAGATCCGCGGCGCCGGGAATCTGTTGGGAATGAGCCAGCATGGACATATGGAAGCCGTAGGATACGATTTGTACTGCAAGATGTTAAACGAAGCGGTACAGAACCTGAAGGGAGTCCATACGACGGTGGATTTTACCACGGTGATCGACCTGGATGTGGATGCCTATATTCCTGCGGAATATATTGTGAACGAGACACAGAAGCTGGATATCTACAAGCGCATTGCCGGCATCGAGACTATAAAAGAGCGGGATGAGATGAAGGATGAGCTGTTAGACCGCTTCGGCAATATACCGAAAGCAGTGGACAATCTGCTTCGGATTGCCCTGATCCGCATGGCAGCCCACGGTCTGGATATGACGGAGATCAAGGGCAAGAACGGCAGGATCACCTTTAATTTCCGCCCGGATGCCGCCATAGATCCGTTGAAGATCCCGGCATTTTTGAAAAAACACGGCGAGGAATTAAGTTTTACCGCCTATGGTAATCCGTTTTTTACTTATAAATATAAGAAAACGGAACTGGTGGAGACCGACGCGGAGCTCCTAATGGGCAAAACAGAGGAACTGCTGGAAGAGATGAAATCCCTGGTGCTGGAAGTGGATCCGGTACAGGGAGTTACAGTTCATACCTTAGACAGTAATGAAAGCTGAAAATATT
>DJEP01000020.1:0-14387 GCA_002431915.1 Lachnospiraceae bacterium UBA5895
TGCACGCGTAACTTTCCATTTATGTTAACATAATTTGATGTCGGGGTCAAAAGCCCCCGACTTTGATGCGTACGAATTGTTCCGTGCTACGCACTCCCACAATTCTACCCTATATTCGCATATCGTGGCGGGTCCCAAGGTCTTTCACCCACCTATGAGCAAGCTCATGTGGGTTTAGACCTTTTGACCCTGGCATCATAATTTGCTGCCATAGTAAGATTATGTTATATTAATCTTATGTAAGAAGACATAAGCGCAAGAGGGTGCATGCAATGGCGGGAATCGAAAAAGTAATCTTTATGAATATGTGCATGGTCTATGATAGCGAGGGTAATGTGCTGGCACTGGATAAGGTAGGAAAGAGCTATTCGGGAACGACATTTCCCGGCGGACATGTGGAGCCCGGGGAGACCTTCAAAGAATCGGTGATCCGGGAAATCTATGAAGAGACCGGGCTGACGATCCGAAATCCCAGACTGACCGGCATCTATCACTGGATGACAGGGGACATACGAAATGTGGGATTTTTATATAAGACGGCGGAATACGAAGGAAAACTGATTTCCTCCGAGGAGGGAAAAGTCTACTGGATCTCAGGGGAAGAATTCCTGAAGAAGCCGCTGGCACCGGGCATGGAACAGGTGTGGCAGATGATGCATGACGAGGATGCACAGGAGTGTCTGCAGACACTGACAGAGGAAGGCATCGTATCGAAAATTCAGTAGTGGGTTTCGAGGGACTGTGGCTACGGTGATAATCTATTACTTGCGGGAAAGGAGAGCAGCGCGCAGTGTTTTGGGATAAAGTCGCAGGTCTGTATGATCTGTTTGAAAATATTTATAACAAAAAGGTCTATCGTGAGACGGGACAGAAAGTGGCAGAATGGCTACAGGAGACGGATGAGGTACTGGAATGTGCCTGCGGAACGGGAGCCATCAGCAGGTATATTGCCGACAAATGTAAGCACCTTACGGCAACGGACTATTCGGAAGGCATGTTAAAGCAGGCGAAGAAGCATCTGGCTTCGAAAGAAAATGTTACTTTTGCCCAGGTGGATATTATGCACCTTCCCTATGAAGAGCAGAGCTTTGACGCGGTGGTGGCGGGAAATGTGATCCATCTGCTTCCGGAACCGCAGAAAGCCATGGAGGAACTGCTGCGGGTCTGTAAGGAGGGCGGCAAAGTGATTCTCCCCACTTACATTAATAAATCCGAAAAAAGCAGCCGGGCTGCTGTGAAATTTCTGGAAAAGCTGGGTGCGGATTTTAAACAGCAGTTTGATGCGGATTCTTACCAACGCTTTTTTGCGGACATGCATCTTACAAAGACAGAATTTACCATCGTGGAGGGACGGATGCCCTGCGACATTGCAGTCATCTCGAAAGAAAAAACGGAGGAAAAATAAAATGATCAACAAATTACATATGGCAATGATCGAACTTTACCGCGGGGATGCAAAACGTATCCAGCATTTTTGCAAGGTGCACAGCTATGCGAAGCTGATCGCGGAGATGGAAAACGTGGATGCGGAGACTTTATTTATTCTGGAGACAGCGGCCTTGACCCACGATATTGGCATTCATCTGTGCGAAGAAAAATACGGAAACAGCAACGGAAAATTACAGGAAAAAGAAGGTCCGGCTATTGCCGAAAAACTGCTGGCGGATCTGGGTTTCTCCAAAGAAGTTTCCGAGCGGGTGCAATACCTGATCGCCCATCACCATACCTACAACAACATTAACGGGATCGATTATCAGATCCTGGTGGAAGCGGATTTTCTCGTAAATATGTATGAGGATGAACTGCCTGAAGAAGCCATGCAGAATGCCTGTCGGAATATTTTCCGGACGGAAGCCGGGAAAAAGATCTGCAGGGAGATGTATGGGGTAGAGTAATTTTAGAACTTAAAAATGAGGACAGGAGAGGACAGTCATGAGTAAATGGACAGAGCTGGCGATCCGGGTGCAGAGCATTGCACAGGCAGGACTTGCCTATACAGAAGGGGTATACGACAGAGAACGTTATGAAGAACTGCGGTATATTGCGGCGGAGATGATTTCCTGCGAGAGCGGAATTCCGGTGAAAACGGTGAAGACCTTTTTATGCAACGAGACCGGTTATCAGACACCAAAAGTGGATACCAGGGCTGCGGTATTCCGAGATGGAAAAATACTGTTAGTGCATGAGAAAAACGGGACCTGGTCTCTGCCCGGCGGCTGGTGTGATGTGGATCAGTCCGTGGCATCCAATGCCGTAAAAGAGACGAAAGAAGAGGCGGGACTGGAAGTTGCGGCGGAAAAATTGATCGCCGTGCAGGACTGGCGGAAACACAATGCCTGCAATCTGCCTTATGGCGTAGTGAAGATCTTCGTATTGTGTAAGGTACTGGGCGGAGAATTCCATGAGAATATCGAGACCACGGGAATACAGTATTTTTCCAGAGAAGAGCTGCCGGACAACCTGGCGAATGAGAAGACCACCAGAGAGCAGATACTGCTGTGCTTTGATGCCAATGAGGATCCGGACTGGAAAACAATATTTGACTAAACAAGAGGGAACAGATCCATGGAATATACGAGACTTGGGAGCACTGATATAGAAATTTCAAAATTATGTGTGGGTTGTATGAGCTTTGGCAAGGCGGGCACCATGCATGACTGGACATTGGATGAAGCAGAGACGGAAAAGGTCGTAAAATACGCATTGGAGCTTGGCATCAATTTCTTCGACACTGCCAACGGTTACTCTGCGGGAACCAGCGAGGAATATCTGGGAAAAGCACTGAAAAAGAATATTTCCCGTGACAAATCCGTGATCGCATCCAAGGTTTATTTTAATCCCGGCAGACTGTCAAGAGAGGCCATCCACAGAGAAATCGATGGCAGCCTGAAACGTCTGGGCACCGATTATCTGGATCTGTATATCATTCACCGTTTTGATTACGAGACATCCATCGAAGAGACCATGGGTGGACACCGTTTACTGCCATGGAGAATCATTATAATCTGTTGTACGGAGAGGATGAGCGGGAACTGATCCCCATCTGTAAGCAGATGGGAGTGACACTGATGCCCTACAGCCCGCTGGCAGCAGTGGCATGGATCCTGCTGGGAATCTACTGGTTGTATACAACGGTCTACGTTGTCTGCAAGGCATCTCGGGTTGGAACTAATGCGTACCTGTTTGGAATACTGACATTTTTTACCAACCTGTTTGGAGTGGCGTGCCTGTGGGGATACATCGCATTGCATACCGTATGTCCTGAATGCGGCACAAGGATTTCTGTAAAGGATGCCTATTGCAAGGGATGTGGAAAGAATCGTTATAATGAATGAAAAATTTAAATCTTGCAAACGTATAAACACTTGACAAATAAACGATCGTTTACTAAAATAAAAGCGTAAACGATCGTTTATTTTATGGAGGTATCACATGAGTAATAGAAAAGAAGAAATATTAACGGTAGCACTGCATCTGTTCGCCAAAGATGGCTATGAAGCTGTGTCGGTCAGTCGGATCGCCGGAGAACTTGATATGACGAAAGGCGCATTATACCGCCACTACAAGAGCAAAAGAGACATTTTTGACTGTATTGTAGAGCGGATGGAGCAGGGAGACAGCGAGCAGGCAGCAGAGCATGATATGCCGGAAGATGATAAAGAGAGCATGCCGGAACAGTACGAGACAGTGTCATTGGATGAATTTGTCGAATATAGCAAGTCAATGTTTGCATACTGGACGGAGGACGATTTCGCATCGTCGTTTCGGAAGATGCTTACCATCGAGCAGTTCCGGAATGAAGAGATGCAGAGATTGTATCAGCAGTATCTGGCAGCAGGTCCGGTCTCCTATGTAAAAGATTTGTTCGAGAGCATGAGGATTGCGAATGCCGAAGAGAACGCGGTCCGATTTTATGCAACGATGTATTTTTATTACAGCGTCTATGATGGTGCAGAAGACAAGGAAAAAGTAAAACAAGAATTTGAATCCGTCCTGAGCAATATAGCGCGGAAACTTAAGTAAAGGAGGATCGGATCATGAAGAATAATATTGTCATTCGTTTGGAAGAAAAAAGTGAATACCGAGCAGTGGAAAATCTGGTAAGAGACAGCTTTTGGAATGTGTACCGCCCCGGATGTCCGGAGCATTATGTCCTTCATCAGTTGAGAAATGATCCGGCATTTGTTCCGGAACTTGATTTTGTCATGTACCGGGAGGAAGAACTCATTGGGCAAAATATGTTTATGAAGGCTACAATAACGGCAGACGACGGAAGAAGCATTCCTATCATGACCATGGGACCAGTCTGTATCAAAAATGAGTATAAGCGGAAAGGATATGGAAAAATCCTGCTGGATTATTCCTTAGAGAAAGCTGCGGAACTTGGCTGTGGTGCTTTATGTTTCGAAGGAAACATTGATTTTTACGGGAAAAGTGGGTTTAGACAAGCTAGCGAATATGATATCCGCTATCATGGGCTGCCGGAGGGGGAAGATGCATCGTTTTTTCTGTGCAAGGAACTGATACCTGGGTATCTGAATGGAATTACAGGAGAGTATGCGACACCGGCAGGTTATCTGGTAGATGAGCAGGAAGCGGAAGAGTTCGATAAGCAGTTTCCACAGAAAGAGAAAAAGAAACTGCCGGGACAGATTTTTTGAAATGAGTGAAAAGAGGAAAATGGATAAATATGTGGGTATTAAAAAGAATATCTTGGAATACGCTAATCAGGATGCGGACATTAAGGCGATTGTCGTAATCGGTTCATTTGTAAGAGAAGAGGTAACGGTGGATGCGTTTTCAGATCTGGATCTCATCATAGCAACTGATAACACTGAAAAATGGATTATTGGAGAATATCCACAAAAGTTTGGTAATGTGAGTATTTCTTTTATCGAACCGACATTAGGCGGTGGAAAAGAGAGGCGTATCATCTATGAGGAAGATAAAGATGTGGATATGATTATTTTTACGCCGGAGCAATTCGCAGATAATATAAAAAGCGGTGTGGCGCAATGGGTGATGAACCGGGGATATGAGGTGATGTATGATTCCGTAGGTTTCACAGAACTGATAAAACAGTATGTCAGTCATACACATTCAAATCCGGAAATGTCGGAAGCAGAATATCGGAACATGGTAAATGATTTCTTTTTTCATAATATCTGGGCTTGCAAAAAATTGAGGCGGGGAGAAACCTGGGCGGCAAAGATATGTGTGGATGGATATTTGAAGAATCATCTGTTGAAAATGATGGAACTGTATTGCTTTCTGCAGGACGGCAGAGACGTATGGCACGAAGGAAGATTCCTCGATCAATGGGCAGAGGATAACATATTGAAAGAATTAAAAAATTGTTTTGCACATTATGAGAAAGACGACATTATGCGGTCGCTCCGGGCAACGCATGACCTTTTTGACAGAATTGCAGGAGGGGTGGCAGAAATGCTTGGATATGACTATCCCGTAAAGGCAAAAGAATGCGCTGAAAAGTTTATAAACAGATGCAACTAAAGTTAACATAAATCCAAAAAAGATGACAAGTTTGTATGGTGTAAACCTAAACTGACAGAATCTATAATGGAAGTAACAGAAAGGAAGTGATGATCATGTTGGCAGAGAATCTTGTGATGTTACGTAATTTAAAAGGCTTAACGCAGGAACAGGTGGCGGAAGTTGTTGGGATTTCCAGACAATCGTATGCCAAATGGGAGCAGGGAGAGACGGTTCCGGATATTGAAAAATGTGACAGGCTTGCATCCTTTTACGGAATCAGGCTGGATGATCTGATGCATTACGCAGAAAAAGTCGGGAACACAAAAATGGCTCCGCCACCGGAAGGAAAGTTTTTATGGGGAACGGTAAAACTGGGCAACCGGGGACAGATCGTAATACCGAAAGAAGCGAGAGACAAGTACGGACTACAGGAGGGCTCCCGGCTGGTGGTATTGGGCGATGAAGAAGGCATTGCCTTAGTACAGGCGGAAAGGTTTGAAAGCCAGCTAAAAAATGCGATAGAGCTCAGTAGAAAAATGGTTGAGGAGGATTAGAATATGAAGTGTTCAAATTGTGGAAAAGAAATGAGAAAAGGCTATTTATTCAGCAGTAAGGATGGGGCTTTCAGTTTCGCAAATGAGGTTCCCGGAGTATTTGAAAATGCTAAAAATGCAGATGGTTTTGTAGAGATCACAAAGCTGAAGCCCAGTCACAGAACAAGAATAGAAGCAGAGTGCTGTGAAGAATGCAGGATGCTGGTGATTCATTACTAATAGAAATACAGGAGGTGGAGACAATGGAAACAAAGAATATTATTTTGGAACTTTGAACGAAAAAAGGAATGTCACAGGATGAACTGGCAGAAAAGATCATGGTAACCAGACAGGCGGTATCCCGCTGGGAAAACGGGGAAACGGTTCCCAATACCGATACACTCAAACTCTTGTCTCGGGAATTTGACGTTTCGATCAATACGCTTTTGGGAGAACCCAGAAAGCTGGTATGTCAGTGCTGTGGAATGCCGATTGAGGATGATTCCATCTTAGGGCGTGAAAAAGACGGTACGTTGAATGAAGAATATTGCAAATGGTGCTATGCGGACGGAACATACACCTACAGTGATATGGATGAACTGATCGATGTCTGTGTCAGGCATATGGTAAATGAGAATTTTACAGAAGAGCAGGCGCGCGCCTATCTGAAGGAAATGCTTCCAAAGCTGGATTACTGGAAAAGATATGAGGAACTCAGTGACAACGGGCAGTTTGAGGAATTTAAGCAACAGCTGATCCGGGAGATCAATGATCTTTCGATCGAAGGGCTTCCAAGGGTTGACAGATTGAATGCTCTTGTAGGAAAATATGTAAATCTGGAATACACACTGCCAAATGGGGAGAAGGTGAAATTTCTGGATGACCGGAAAACCTATTTGGGCAACCAACTGGAATCCGAATTCGGCGGAGAGCGATGCTTTGGCATTTTGGCAGATATGGATTTTATTCTGGTCTGCACCTATGAGAAAAACGGAGAAAATCCGGAATTACTTATTTACAAAAAGAGATAATGATACACTATGTAACGTCGATACCGGATGGATCGGCGTTATTTAAAATGCAAAAAATGTCAAAAATCAAAAGCTTTTGCATTTCAGAGCATAAAGTTGAAAATTAAAAAAGTTTGTGCTAAGCTTTTTCTATAAGGAGGAACAGCAGATGATCAATACGCATGAACTTAAAAAAAGAGATATCTATTTGAACAAAATTATTGCGTTTCAGGATACAGAACCGGTGAAAGTTGTAACTGGAATTCGTAGATGCGGAAAGTCCAGCATTCTCAAACTAATGACACTTCATCTAAAAGAGTGTGGGATTGCAGCGGAACAGATTCTGGAGATGAATTTTGAATCGTATGCCTTTAAAGATATGACCAGTGATACTTTTTATGAATATGTGCGGGCGCATATTGTACCGGGTAAGAGAATGTATCTTTTTTTTGATGAGGTTCAGCGTGTCCCAAATTGGGAAAATGCAATCAATGCCTTTCGTGTGGATTTTGATTGCGATATTTATGTCACTGGCTCAAATGCATATATGCTTTCTTCTGAATATGCCACATATTTGTCAGGAAGATGCGTAGAAATAAAAATGTTGCCGTTGTCATTTTCCGAGTTCATATCTTTTTACAACTTTGAAGTCCGAGAAACTCAAAGTGCATTAGGAGGTACCCGAAAACAGGCATTTGATAAAAATGGAGAACATTATGAACTTAAAGAAGTTTTTGATGCCTATATGAGATTTGGTGGAATGCCGGGTATTGTTGATATTGGATTGGATCAGGAAAAAGCATTTGTTTTACTTGAGGGAATTTACTCAACGGTAATTATGAGAGATATTCTCGAACGTGAAAACCGCAGAGGGAAAAAACATATTACGGATCCTATTTTACTGAAAAAGATTGTTATGTTTCTTGCGGATAACATTGGTAGCAGCATATCGGTGTCTTCCATTGGAAATACACTCGTAAATGAGGGATTGCTCGAAAATGGAAGACGAAAGGGAACTCCAAGTGCGCATACGGTTCAGGCATATGTTGATGCATTATTGGAAAGTTATTTCTTTTATGACATTAAGAGATTTGATATTAAAGGGAAGGAATATCTGCGTACACTGGGAAAATACTACATCGTTGATATAGGGCTTAGAAATTATCTTCTTGGATTTAGAGATCGTGATAGTGGTCATACAATAGAAAATATTGTGTATTTTGAATTGATTCATCGTGGTTACGATGTAGCGATTGGCAAGGTAGATAACTCTGAAATAGATTTTATTGCGACAAAAGCAGATGATAAGATGTATGTTCAGGTAACTGAGTCGATGGCGAGTGAAGATGTTCGAAAAAGAGAATTGGCTCCATTGCAAAAAGTCAATGATAACTATGAGAAAATAATACTATCCCTAAATCCGGGATTGGATTCTTCCTACGATGGCATAAAATCCATCAATCTCATAGATTGGCTAATTTCGTAAAAAATTGATACAAATTTAAAATTTTGGACAGAAAGTATAAAGGTACTCTGGTAACAAAAGTATGATCCTCAACACAGGCTGCCGGACGGACATTCCGGCGTATTACAGCGAATGGTTTTACAACAGAATAGAAGCCGGTTTCGTACCGGTGCGCAATCCTTATCATCCGGAGCTGGTGACAAAATATCGTCTGACTCCGGAGGTGGTGGATATTCTGTGCTTTTGCAGCAAGAATCCGAAACCGATGCTCACCGGGCTTCCTAAAATCAAGGCGTACAGACAGTTTTGGTTCGTCACGATCACTCCCTACGGAAAAGAGATCGAACCGAATGTGCCGGAAAGTGCTCAGGTGATAGAGACGGTACGGCAGCTATCCGCCATCGTGGGACAACAGGCGGTAGCATGGCGCTACGATCCCATTTTTCTCTCAGAAAAATATACGGCGGTATATCATGTGGAGCAGTTTGAAAAAATGGCGGCAGCCCTGCAGGGGAAGATAGCCTTTTGCGTGATCAGTTTTATTGATCTGTATGAGAAAACCAGACGGAATTTTCCGCAGGTAAGAGCGGTAACGAAGGAAGAGCAGGAATTTCTGGTAAAGCGGTTTGCAGAGATCGGGCGCAGATACCGGATGTCAATCCGGACCTGCTGTGAGAATCCGGAACTGGAAAAATACGGTGTGGATACTTCCGGGTGTATGACGCAGGAGGTGCTGGAGCGGGGCACGGGATGCCTGCTATCGGTTCCGGCTAAGAAAAAAGCACCGAGAGCAGAATGCAACTGCCTCCTCGGAGCAGACATCGGCGCCTACAATACCTGTCCCCACGGCTGCATTTATTGCTACGCCAATTACGACAAACAGACCGTATTACAGAATTTCCGACATCATGATCCCCATTCCCCGTTCCTGATCGGCACCGGTCACCCCGAGGATCGGATCCGGGAGGCGGCACAGGAATCCTGGATCGATGGGCAGCTACGGTTGTTTTAACAGCTGCATAAACGCCGCCACGACGGTATTGATCTTTATTGCCCTGATGATCTATCGACCGTCAGGAAGGTATCAGAAATTGGAAAAACATTAATTTATAAAAATCTGGGTAACTATTCAGCCCCCATTCGCAAAATCGCCTCTACGAGGCTTTCTTGAATAACATGCTTGCATGTTATTTGCTCATGGTGGTTACTTCGCCATATAAAACTGCCTATCTGCCTGAATGCAAGCATTCGCAGAACGCAGTTTTGCATGGCTCCGAATAGTTACAAAAAGTATTGACCGGTAGTTACTACCGTGTGATAAAATCATAGCGTAAGACAGCAGGACTGTCAATGTGGAAAGGAATAAAAAAACCTATGAATCATTCGGGAATTTTAAAAAATAAGCTGTTCTTGTATCTCACGGAGTTCTTCGCCGGTATGTCCGTCATGGCGGTGGAGCTGGGAGCCAGCAGACTGTTAGCACCATATTTTAGTTCTTCCCAGATCGTATGGACCATTGTCATCGGCACCATCATGATTGCCATGGCACTGGGCAATATCTACGGAGGTAAAAGCGCGGATAAGTCTCCGAATCCGGACAAGCTCTACGGCAGGATCCTGATTGCCGCAATCTGGATCGCACTGATTCCTGTGGTGGGTAAATACATTATTCTCGGAATTTCCGCACTGCTGATTTTTACCGTCAGCAACAATTTTCTCATCATTGCGGCGTTTGCAGCCTGCATGGTGATCTTTGTGTTTCCCTTATTTTTACTGGGAACCGTAACCCCTTCGCTCGTAAAATATTCCGTGGACAGCCTGGATGACAGTGGACAGACAGTGGGAACGTTAGGCGCATTCAATACCGTGGGAAGCATCATCGGAACCTTTGTGCCGACCTTCGTTACGATTCCGGCGGTGGGAACCTCCATTACGCTTCTGATCTTTTCCGGTATTCTGATCCTGTTGTCTGCGATTTATTTTATCTGTCAGCATACAGGAAAGAAAAAGATCGCAGCTTCCGTGCTGATTTTTATTTTATGCTGTGGTCTGGGATATTCGGATTCCTTTGCTTTCTGGCAGAAAGATCTGACCTACGAAGGCGAGTCCATCTACAATTACTTACAGGTGTCGGAAAACGACAGGCAGGTGGTATTGTCCACCAACGTGCTGTTCGGTGTCCAGTCCCTCTATATGAAAGAAGGGGGACTTACCGGTATGTATTATGACTATGCCATGGCGGCACCCCTTATGGTGCCGGACAAACCGGTACAGGACATGGATGTGCTGATCCTTGGCATGGGAACCGGAACTTATGCGACTCAGTGCCGGAAATATTTCGGCGATATGAATATTGAGGGCGTGGAGATCGATGAGAAGATCACGGAGTTGTCGAGAAAGTACTTTTCCCTGCCGGAAGATGTGAAGGTAACGACCTATGACGGCAGGGCTTTTTTACAGGCAGTGGATACTACCTATGATGTCATCATGGTGGATGCGTATCAGGACATTACCATTCCGTTCCAGATGTCTTCTGTGGAATTTTTCACCATGGTCAAAAATCATCTGAAGGATGGCGGTGTCATGGTGGTCAACATGAACATGCATGGCAATAAGGAAGGGGATATCAACCAGTATCTTGCTGACACCATTGCCAACGTGTTTGACAATGTATACACTGTGGATGTGGCAGGCTCTACTAACCGCGAACTGTTTGCTTCACAGCGCAGCGATATGATCGAAGTGCTGTCAGATCATGTGGAGGCTTTGGCGGATGCGGACCTGCAGAATATGATGCAGCGGGTAGCCGATAACAGCGTGGCTTACGAGGCGGGAGATTACTTCATGACCGATGACAAAGCGCCCGTGGAACTTCTCGGCATGCAGGTCATCGACCAGATCATTCAGGAAGAAGTAGCATATTATAAGGGCATTTATGAGGAGCAGGGGATCAGCGGACTGCTGGAGAACTTATAGCAGACTGCTCTCAGCCAGATGATTACGTCGCCGGAAAAGGAAACAGAAATTACTCAGCTGTTTCGTTCCCGCTACGGTGTCCGTCTGACCCCGGAAGGAGAAAGGCTGTTGCAGCCAGATCCTTTTGTTGCCGTTCTCCCCAAGGCACATCCGCTGGCGCAGAAGAAATCGGTGTCGCTTAAGGAACTGGCAGCGGAACCATATCTACTATTGGAAGAGGGCAGTTACAGTGAACCGCTGGAAGCTTTCCGCAGAGAGGGAATCACACCGGACATCCGGTTGACCATGCACGATGACTATTCTATTTTGTCCATGGTAGAACAGGGACTGGGATATTCCCTGTTGGCGGAACTGGTCCTGCAGAAGACTGCCTATGACATCGCTGTGCGCCTGCTGGAAGAACCGGTTCTCCGAACCATGGCACTGGTGATGAAGGACAAGCGGGCGCTGTCTGTGGAAGCGAAGACATTTATGCGGTTTATACGGGATGTATAAGATTTTACTTTATTGTTATCCAGTGATACAATCCCATACATAAAAAGAAAGCGAGGCATTTATCAAATGAATTTTATGGAAAAAAATGGGAGAGGTATTATTATTTGTTTTATCATTGCGATTCCATCATGGTTCCTTGGAAAGATATTTCCAGTGGCAGGAGGGGCAGTAATAGCAATTATAGCGGGAATGATTATCACGATGTTTTGGAATGACAAAGGAACAGCCGGAGCAGGAATCAAATTTCTTTCCCATACTTGGAAGAGCCATAGAATTTGATACTGTGCATGGCGATTCATTTGGCATTTTTGCGGGAACGGCAATTAATGATACATCATCTGTAACGGCCGCCGCTTCAACATGGGATAGTATGTGGAATCTGGGAAGTGAAACCTTAAATAAGGCAGTTACGGTGAAGCTTACAAGAACGCTTGCAATCATACCGATTACATTGGGATTAATCGAAGTTTATGATTATTATGGCAATGGCGGCAATCGGACTAAACAGTAATGTGGTACAGTTTATCAAAACAGGCGGAAAGCCTATTGTAGTTGGGGCATCATGCTGGTATGGAATTACGATTGTAAGTCTTATTATGCAGCATATAATGAAAATCTGGTAAATACCAATTGATTGGCAGCGCTAAGAAATTTAAAAGTGACTTATAAATTTGCTAATATCTTTCAAAACGAGAGCAGATTCATTAACATAAAAGCATAAAGTAATTGCTGCATACAGCATGAAACAGGAGGAATATGGAATGTTAAATGAATCAGTAATCAATGTACTAAAAAACGGTATGTGGGATCTTGCAACCTGCGCAAACGGAGAACCGAATGTAGTCCCGGTTGCATTTAAGGACGTTACAGAGGATGGCAGGTTGGTTGTAGGAGATGTTTTTCTTGATACTACATTAAACAATATCAAAGCAAACGATGGAAAAATCGCTATTTCCGCATATGATGCCCAGAGCCTGGAAGGATACCAGATCAAGGGAACTGCAGAGTATGTGACCGAGGGTGAACTGGTAAACACTTTTAAGGCAATGGTTGAAAAGATGTTTAACGGTGCAGCGACTGCAAAGGGAGCCCTTGTTATCACTCCTTCAAAGGTAATCGTAACAACACCTGGAGCAGATAATAAAAAAGAAATGTAGTAAAAATCAACTATTAAATTTCATAGTAACTTTAAAAAAGATCACCTTCAGGCTATAATGATAAAAAAGCTTGAAGGTGATTTTTTATGGCAAAGTATAAGAAGAAATTAGATGACGATATACGATGTCCGCTTGAATATGGACTTGCTGTTTTTGGTGGCAAATGGAAGTCCCGCATTATATGTGTGTTGTCGGCACGTGAAAAGCTGCGCTATAGTGAGATCCGCAGGGAAATGTACAACATTACCGATGCGGTTCTGGCAGCGACCTTAAAAGATCTGATGGAAGACGGAATTGTTGACCGGAAATCCTATGATGAAATTCCGCCGAAGGTGGAATATTCACTGACACCTAAGGGGAAAACCGTTGTACCTATTTTGCAAAGTATCTGCCAGTGGTCCGATATTTTTTATAGAGAAGATAGTGAAAATGAAATGGTACAATGCCAAAAATGCGATTATCACAGATAAGGAGAATCATGCTTAAATTTACAGAAGAGAAGATATTTACACAGGAGCAGGTGCAGCAGTTGTTTTTGTCTGTTAACTGGATTTCCGGAAATTACCCGGAACGCTTATATAAAGCACTTATGAATTCATCAACGGTTCTGACCGTTTGGGATGATGAAAAACTGGTTGGTCTCACAAGAGTGTTGGATGATACTGCGATGCTGGCGCAGATACATTATGTTCTTGTTCATCAGGATTATCAGGGACAGGGAATTGCCGGAAGAATGATTGAATATGTAAAGGAAAAATATAAAGATTTCCTGTATATCGAAGGAATGCCGGAGGATAAAAACAATGTGCCGTTTTATGTAAAACATGGTTTTTCCGTTATGGAAAATGGTGCGGCAATCCAGATCTGTAATTTGGATTAAAAATAGAAATCCGGCAGATAAATTTAGAAAGTACCCAAAAGTATTGTCATTCAGGATGATATAGATCATGTTATAGAGAATTTGTTATAATAGCGGTGGACAGGAGGTGAAAGAATCATGAAAGCACATAAATATTGGTCAATCGGAGCAGTAGTTACAATGGTTGGAACTTTTTATACTGGATATAAAGGGTCAAAAACAGCGCACAAATACTTTGCATTTGGCTCATTGATATGCATGATTATGGCAGTTTATTCTGGTCATAAAATGGTTGCAGGCAAGGGTCAGTATTGGAGATGCAGAAAATCTGTATGAGTACTGGGGAGACTTGTTATACCGCTCAGTAATCGATGACAGCAGGATTATCATTAATCT
>DJEP01000020.1:14435-42709 GCA_002431915.1 Lachnospiraceae bacterium UBA5895
AAATGTATAGAAAAGTATCTGACACCACAGGACAGATATATTACGGTTACATTTTGCAAAGTGTCTGGAGATAAACTGATAACAAAAGGTACCTATGCCAAGATGACTCGTGGTGAAATGGTCAGATTTATGGCGGAAAATAATATTGAAAATCCGGTGGAAATTCAGAAATTTGACAGACTTGGTTATTTGTTTCGATTTGATTTATCATCAGATTCAGAATATGTTTTTGAACGTAGAACAGAATAATGATTTAGATAGAAGATGTGAGGATGAAGTTTTTGCCTTTGCGATGGTGAACAGGTAGAAGAAGTGTATACATATTGTAACCTGAAACATGAAATCTTGTAAAAAATCTTTTGATAGATTTCGAAATCTGCTTATCATTTTGGGTTGCTTGTTTTATACTTTTATTCATAGCATGAGCCTCCAGTTTGTAATTGTTTCTAGCAACTCAATTATATCAAAACCAGATGGTTTCATGCTATATTTATGCCAGTTATTATTGAATTTTCAAGGTGCATAGGCACTTATTCAAGTGCGAAGTTTGAGTAAATTTACTTGTTACATCAAATCCATCTTATCCCAGAGAATATTGCCATTGGCATCAAGATATTCTTCATCGACATGAACTGCCTCGACTTTTCCGATGAATAATTCATGAGTCCCCGGCATGGTGCTGTCAACAACACTACATTCGATGCTGACTGGGCAGTCGGTAAGGATCGGGGCATCTACATAAGCGGCATCTTCCCATTTAATATCGGCTTTTGCGAATTTATCTTCATCTCTTCCGGAAGCTGAGCCAAGATAGCTGTATTCTTTCTTATAGCTCTTTTTCGGGAAATTGATAACAAAGCAGCTGGACTCTTTCACTATATGGTGGGAATATCTTGCGGGCGTGATGCCGACCTGCGAATGGCAGAAAACGGAATGCTATCAAATTCTGCCGGGAACTTCGCAGGATGCAGGATGCAGATGCCACGGAGGAGGAACAGGCGGTATTGATCCATAAATATTTTGGTTCCGCAGGCAGGGATGTGTGCCTGTGCCCCGGCTTCATGTGTGACAGCGGTAAAAATATTCATGTCGGAGACCAGTTCCTTGCAAACTATAATGTGACAATTCTTGATATTATGCCGGTTCATATCGGAAATTATGTGATGATTGGACCGAATACTCTGATTACGACTGTAAACCACCCGATTACTCCAAAAGGGCGCAGAGAGCATCTGGGTATCGGCAAACCGGTTACGATTGGAAATGATGTATGGATCGGTGGAAATGTTACCATTCTTCCGGGAGTGACGATTGGAAATAATGTAGTGATTGCAGCCGGGGCCGTGGTAACAAAGGATGTGTCGGATAACTGCGTGGCAGGCGGCGTTCCGGCTAAGAAGATAAGGGATATTGAGAATGATACTTTATAAGATTGACAGAGCAGGCATGCCACCATTATTATGAAGAAAAACAGTTATGTTTTGCATTAAACACTGATGAAAAATAGAAAAACTTTCAGCTGTTTTATTGTACCGAGCCACTGACGCAACAGCCAGCGACTGGGTATAATATAGGAGATAAGCTCAATTGAAATTTGGAGGGATAATGATGGAATATCGAATTGCAACAGTCTCTGACAGCGAAGTACTGACGGAACTCAGAATGCGGATGAGAAAAGAACTTGATCCGGATTTTAGAGCAGAGCTGCTTTATGCAAAAACACTGGATTTTTTCAAACGTAATATGGAAAACGGAACCCATATTGTTTTTGTATGCGAGCATAACGGACAGATCATTGCAACTGTGGGTATTACATTGTTTGAAATTATGCCAACAACAAAATATACGAACGGCAGAGCAGCAAGGCTTATGAATATGTATGTCGATCCTTTTTATCGGAAGCGGGGAATTGCGAAAGAATTGTTAAACCGCGTAATAACGTATGCAGAGGAGCACCAGATTGGAAAGGTTATGCTGAATCCGTCTCAGATGGGAAAAGCTTTATATGAGAATTATGGCTTTCGGCGGCTGCCTGATGAATATGCTTTTTACTTGAGTAAAAACGGAACAGCAACATATGTGGAAACGGAAAAACTGTCAGACTTGGACAGACAGTGCAAAAATCCGCACACCAGAGCTTAGGAGAAATCAGCAGATAATGGTAAAAATTTTGATAATAGAAGACGAAATACGGTTAGCTGATGTACTGAAAGACTGGTTTCAAAGCAGGAATATTCAGGTTACCGTCTGCCACGATGGAATATCCGGATATGAGTCGGTGTTAAAAACATCTTACGATGCAATTATTTCAGATGTAATGCTTCCCGGTATGGACGGATTTTCGGTAGTAAAAAAGTTAAGAAGCAGAAAAATCCAGACACCTGTGATTATGCTTACAGCACGGGTTGAATTACGGGACAAACTACAGGGCTTTGAAGCTGGTGCGGAAGATTACCTTACAAAACCTTTTGAAATAGAGGAATTGGATGCCCGCATAAAGGTTTTATTGCGGAAAAACAGAAAAGACACAGAAGCAGATCTGTCAGAAAGCAAGGACAGACCGGATTTTACCATTGAAAAAAACAGTCATACCTTGAAAAATGCCGCAGGGAATAAGAGTGTCAGATTATCGGTCAAAGAATACACATTACTTTCCTATTTTGTGGAAAATTATGGTCAGCTATTATCAAAAGAACAAATTACGGTCCGAATCTGGGGGTATGATACCGATGTGGAATATAATAATGAAGAAGTGTATATTTCTTTTCTCAGAAAAAAACTGAAATTTATTGGGACGAACAGCAGGATTGAGACGATCAGAGGCGTGGGATATCGCCTCAGAGGAAAAGAAAATGAAGCAATTTAAAAAGAAAATTATGGCGCTGCTTTTGCTGATTTATGTGATTGCAGCAGCATTTGTATTGTCCCTTCTGAATTTTTCCTATGTACAGAATAATAAAACCAGCATTTCGAGAATTTTAAATATGAAATTCCAGATTGCCTATAACCAGAACACTCACGAGCAGAGGGAAATTCCGAAAGGGGACAGTTATATTCAAAAGAGCTATCTTGTAGCAAAGTCGCAGAATGGAACATTGTATATCAAAGATATGATGCCCGATGCAGACGTTTCGGAAGATCAGGTTCTGGAAACAGCAGAAAACATTCTGCTGACGGAAAAAACTTCCGGAAATTATCAAAATTATCAGTTTGAAATTGCTGTTCATGAAAATGAACTATGGATTGCTTTTGCGGATATTGAATGGTTGCAGCTAGAGGAAAGAAAATATGGCAGCTTTTCGCTATTAACAGCAGTTATACTGGGATTGCTGTGGATATATCCGGCATGGAGGATTACGAAGAAAATGCTGTCCCCCTTAGAGGAAGCTGACCGTCTGCAAAAGGAATTTATCCTGTTTGCAGGACATGAACTGAAGACTCCGGTTACAGTTATGAAAGCAAGTCTGGATATGCTGGAACGGGAAGGAATCCACAGCAAATATCTGAATTATGCACAGGAAGAAAATGAAAAGATGCGGAAACTGGTAATAGAGCTTCTGGATTATTCCAAAATGGAGTATCAGGAAGAGAACCATCTCCGGGAAAAAGTGAGTCTTAGTCAGTGCATAGAGGGAAGCACATTAGAGTTTGAAGCAATGGCATTTGAAAAAGGGATTCTGCTGACTGATGATATACAGGAAAATCTGGCTATTGCCGGAAATGCGGAAATGCTGCAAAGAATGACAGAAACTCTGTTGGAAAATGCAATCCGGCACACAGAAAGAGGTAAAGAAGTTAGAACTGTCCTGAAAAAGGAAGCAAAAATGTGTGTGCTTTCGATAGAAAATCAGGGCAGAGAGATACCGGAACAAGAACGCAGACGGATTTTTGAGAAGTTTTATCATTCTACCGAAGAGAAAGAGGGACACTATGGATTAGGGCTGGCTATTGCACAGTCCATTGCCCAGAAACATCATACACAGATAACCGTGGAAAGTGAAAACGGATGGAATTGTTTTAAGATAGATTTTCTGCTTTTTGACAAAGAATAAATTGTGAAAACCTTGTGAAATTTCTTGAACTTGTTTTTTTTCAAGGAATTTTCAAGGTTTTTTTAATATAATTCTTCCGGTAAAGAAAGTAATAGTTGCGAAAGGAGCACTACCATGAAAAGAAAGCAGATTATTGCGATTATAACAGCGGTATCAATGATAATGGGATTCACTGCGTGTGGATCTACAGACAGCAATGGAAAGACAAGTGAAACTCAAGAGGCGAAAGAAGGACAGGAAGAAATCGAAAGAACCCTGGACATTTCAAATAATGATGAAATAACTTGGAGTTACGACAGTCAGTCAGATTCCTGGACGATGTCTGTAACGAGTGCTGTTGCAAATCCGGAACTTCCGGATTATCAGGGGGTATCGGTAAATGTGCCCGGAATCTATGTGAAGGGAATTGATACAGATGGCGATGGTACAGAAGATGTGACGGGAAAGTCTTATGCAGAAGAAGTAAGCGGGCAACTAATTATTGATGAAAAAGCAGAATTCACAAATGCCAATGGACAGACTTATACTGCTTCAACAGCTCCGGTCATTATCAATACAGGTGCGGCAGGATACAGTGCGCAGGAAAATCAAAAGGCATCTTCCGGCAATGCTGCCTACGGGTATATAAATGTAGCCTGTGGAAATCGCGGCAAGCAGAGCACGGCAACGGATGAGAACGGAGAGGAATATTACACAGGGGATGCTCCACTCTGTCTGGTTGACCAGAAAAATGCGATCCGCTTTGTGAAATACAATATAGTCCTTGGAAATCTTCCGGGAAATACAGAATATTTCGTATCTACCGGTGGGTCCGGAGGTGGTGCACATGCAGCAATGGTAGCAGCAACTTCAAATAATCCGGATTATTTTCCCTATGAAACAGAGGCCGGTGCAGTTGGCATCTACCAGAAGGAAGATGGAACCTATACAGAGACCATTGCCTCTGGAGATACTGTAATTTCAGATGGTGTCTGGGGATGCGTTGCATACAGTGCAATTACTTCTTTGCAGGAAGCCGATATGGCTCTGGCATTTGAATATTATCTTGATCCGGATTATGAATTTAATACTGATTTTCAGAAAAAGATAGCAGAATATCTCTCACAGGAATATATGGATTATATCAATGCACAGAACCTGAGCATCAGTGAGGCTGCTGTAGATATTGATATTAACGGAGATGGGGATAAGGAGGACGTAGTAGATCTGACGATTGAGTATGATGCAGAAAAATATGCAGATACGAATGGATATGGGGGAACATATCTTACTCTTTATCTGAAAGAATTTCAGGAAAATCTGGAATGGTATCTTAAAAATCTGGATTATGCAGATGGCTGGACATGGTTTGACAGTGCTGGAAATGCGCTTAGTGACGAAAGCGTGGCACAGATGACAACAGAGGAGAAAGCACAGGCATTTCTTGAAGGAAGATATGCAAAGGGACAGTCGGAAGAAATTGCAGGTCCCGGAGACGGAATGCCGGGTGGAAATGGTCCGGATGGTGGAATGCCGGAGGGAGAGCCGGACGGAAAAATGCCAGAAGATGCACCCATGGGAGACCGTAGAAAAGATGGTCTGGTTACAAGTGGAATGGGAGATGAAGTAGGAACTCCGGATGCCGGAACAACACAGTCGGCGGGAACAAAAACAGACTCTTCCAATTATAGCAGTTATGAAGAAATGCTACAGTCTTATGAAAGTGATATAGCATCTATTGAAGAGGGCGACAAATACGGAAATAACATTGTAGATTTATATAATCCCCTGAACTATATAGGAAGTGAGGGTACCGAGAATCCTACATGGACTAGAGTGGTAATGGGAGCTGCGGAAGGTGATATGTCTCTGTTTGCATCGTTGAATATGCAGATCGCATGGTTGAACAGTGGAACAGATGCAAAGCTGGAATGGCAGTGGGATGGTGGTCATGTGCCATCTGAAATCTTTGGAGAATCACTGGCTCTTTCTATTGATGAGATGTATGGAAAATATGTAGACGGTGCTGTGGAAATAACAAAAGCAGCGGCACAGAAGCAGACGGAAAATGGAACCGCAACAGAAGCATCTGGAACGGATATCAGCAGCTTGGTAACTTATGAGAATGGAAAAGTTGATTTTTCGCTGGCATCGGCCGCTTCCTATAGAACAAAGGGTGCAAGCAAAGCAACACCGGGATTTGACGTCATGGACTATGGTCAGGAAACCTATGAATTTGGTTCGGAATCACAGGATGCAAGACATTTTGACAAGTATGTGTTGAAAGTATTACGGGAAAAGGAAGCAACACTGAGTCAGCTTTTTAATGTGCAAACACAGTAAAAGTGTCGAAAATGCAAGAAAAAGCTTAATTTTTCATTGCTTCCATATAAGCCTCCACAATTTTATAAAGCCTTTTCTGCATTTCTTCCCGGCTGATTTTATTAAAGTGTGCAATCCACCAGCGACCACACTGGTTAAGAGCACCAATGAGAAACTGGACGGCAACTTCATCGTCTAAGAGAAAACGAAAGCGGTTTTCATCATACATCTGGTCGGTAATTGTCTGAAGCATACCTCCTGCTACGCTGTTGTTATTAATAGAAAGCAGGAGGTTTCTGTTGCGTTCCATAAATAATAAACCGACATCGACCAGAGTATGCAGATAATTCTCTGGTGCCTGAATGGCTATAGAGTCCTGAATTTCTTCTATCATTTCATTTCGCAGTTCTTTGAGCATAAACTGAAAAAAATCATATTTATCTGAGAAATGCTTATAGAAGGTGGCTCGTCTCGTCTGTGCCCGGTCACATAATTCATTAATCGTGATTTCCTCAAAAGATTTTTCTTCCAATAATTCTTCAAATGCTTTGATTAAAGCATCATATATTTTTTTAGTTCGCAAGTCTAATTTTTTATCCATGATAATTCTCCTGATTTCCTGATTCATAGCAAAATATGGCGTAAAAGCGTAACAAAATATGAACATTTGTCAATAAAGTTACGAATGCCATAATTCTGTGTCTTGATATATTTTACTTACAGACTATAATAAGCACAAAGAGTAACAAATGTCAATAAACAATCAAATGTAAACGAGAAGGAAAATATATGGAATATGTAACATTGAGCAATGGTGTAAAAATGCCGATTCTGGGCTATGGTGTATATCAGGTAACCAAGGACGAATGTAAGAGATGTGTGCTGGATGCCCTGAAAGCAGGCTATCGTGCCATTGATACCGCCCAGAGCTATTTCAACGAGGAAGAAGTAGGAGAAGCAATTCAGGAGTCCGGTATTCCCAGAGAGGAGATCTTCCTGACTACCAAAGTATGGGTGGAGCATTACAGCTATGAAGAGGCTAAGAAATCCGTAGAAGAGTCTATGAGAAAGTTAAAGACCGATTATCTTGATCTGGTATTATTGCATCAGCCGTTCGGAGATGCTTACGGTGCATATCGTGCACTGGAAGAGATGTATGACGAGGGCAGAGGAGGTACTTTTGATAACCCTGTGATTGCGAAGATCGCAGAGAAGTATCAGAAGACTTCTACACAGGTTATGCTGCGCTGGCACATTCAGCGAGGAATCGTAGTCATTCCGAAGTCTACCCATTACGAGCGTATGGTAGAGAACTTTAACGTCTTTGATTTCAAATTATCCGAGGAAGATATGAAGGCAATCGCAGAACTGGATAAAGCGGAGAGCGCTTTCTTCTCCCATCAGGATCCCAACATGGTAGAATGGTTCGTGAAGATGGTGGAAGAACGTAAGACCAGGCATGACAGCTCCAAGGAAAAGAAAAACTGGTAGAATCTCTTGTAAAACCTTCCGGATTGTGCCAAACTGATAGCTGTGATAGGAATAAATTTAGAAAATAATTTCCGGATAAGGAGAGATCATGGCTGAGATATTATTGGGTTCCCATGTGGGAATGTCGGGAAAAGAGATGTTTTTAGGCTCGGTTAAGGAGGCGGAAAGCTACGGTGCCAACGCACTGATGGTCTATACCGGAGCACCGCAGAACACGAGACGAAAAGAGATAAAGGACCTGAACTTGGAAGCAGGACTTGCCTATGCCGAGAAAGCAGGAATCAGAGAGGTGGTCATTCATGCACCCTATATCATTAATTTAGGCAACATGGAGAAGCCGGAAATGTTCGACTTCGGAGTGGAATTCCTGGCGAAGGAAGTAAAGCGCACTGCTGCTTTTCACAGCAGAGTGCTGGTGCTCCATCCGGGATCTTCATTAAACACCGGAGTGGAAGCTTCTGTGGAGCAGATCGCAAAGGGACTGAATCTGGTGCTTGACGCAGATGACAGCGAGGTCAACATCGCGCTGGAGACCATGGCAGGCAAGGGCAGTGAGGTTGGCAGAACCTTCGAGGAGCTGCGCATGATTTATGACAAAGTAAAGCGGAAGGACAGGCTGCGGGTATGCTTTGATACCTGCCATGTGAACGATGCCGGATATGATCTGGTGAATGACTACGAGGGCGTGCTTGCGCAGTTTGACCAGACCCTGGGACTGGACCAGATCGCGGTGATTCATGTGAACGACAGCATCAATCCCTTAGGAGCCCATAAGGATCGCCATGCCAATATCGGTCAGGGCACCATCGGTTATGAGACCCTCCACCGCATCGTCCATGATGAGCGGTTTGCAGACGTACCGAAGATCTTAGAGACCCCATGGCTCTGTGCCGAAGGCGAAACTAAGAAAACGATCCCACCGTACAAACAGGAGATTGCATGGCTGAAAGCCTGAAAAACAGAGAAGTAAGAGGGCAGACGATTGAAAAAAAGGATTACCGCAGCAGTAGCAGTATTTGGACTTTTGGGAGGAATATTATATTTTGCATACGCACAGGTGGCGACACAGAACAATGTGAAGCATTTCACAGCTTTTTTTGCTGTGGAGGGAGAAGCCATTGATCAGAATAACGAGATAAAAAAAGAGATTGCACATCTGACGGGGGCAGATTGTGAAGAAATGTGGCTGGTGGGACAGTCCAAGGAAAGTGCTCTGAACAGTTACATCGTAAGCGGCGAGTATCCGGATTTTATTTCCGGAGATACCAGTCTCTATGAAGCCGGAGCGTTACTTCCCTTAGATGAATACTGGGAGGATTATCCCAATATCAAAAATTACCTGACAGAAGAACAGTGGGAGAGATTCCGCAGACCGGATGGGCATATTTATTGGATCCCGCAGTTTGGAGTGACCCACGGTGAAGATGTGGAGGTGACCCACTCAGGTGAAGCCTTCTGGATCCAGACCAGAGTGTTGAAATGGGCGGGGTATCCGGAGATTCATACCGTGGATGAATATTTCGATCTTATTGAGCGTTATGTGGCAGCGAACCCGGTAATGGAGGATGGAACACCGAACATTCCGTTTACGATTTTGTGTGATGGCTGGCGGTATTTCTGTCTGGAAAATATTCCGCAGTTCTTGGATGGTTATCCCAACGATGGAAGCTGTATTGTGGATCCGGATACATTACAGGTTATTGATTATAATACCACGGATACTGCCAGATGGTACTTTAAAAAGCTGAATGAGGAATATCACAAAGGTATTCTCGGTGCAGAAGTATTTACAGAGACTTATGAGGACTATCTGGCAAAATTATCCACAGGGGCGGTCTGCGGCATGCCGGATCAGTGGTGGCAGTTCTACTATTCGATTCAGAATGCCTATGATGAACAGAATCTTAGAGAACAGGGCTGCGATTATGTTCCGCTTCCGATTACCAGAGAGGAAGGAATCACCAATCAGTGGCATGTAACGCGCTCCGCAGAGATGGACAGCTCTACAGGCTTAGCCATTACGGTATCCTGCAATGACATTGATGGAGCTTTGCAGTTTGTCAGCGACCTGCTGGAGCCGGAGATTATAAAACTGCGATTCTGGGGAAAAGAGGGAGTCGACTATAGTGTGGATGAGAACGGATTGTTCTACCTGACTGAGGAGCAGGCGAAGCGGTGGATGACTTCGGAGGAAAAGAGAAAACACTTTTGTTTTTATTCTTATTTTCCCAGAGTAGAAGGAAGGCTTTCCGATGGGATCAATGCGTTTTCCCTGGAATATCAGACAACGGAATTTTATAAAAATCAACCGGAAGATATTCAGGAGTGTTTTTCTGCATACGGAGTGACAAATTATGTGGATATGATCGGCAATAATGAAGCTCCCGGGGCATGGTATCCCATGTACAGTTACACCACATCCCTGTCGTCTAATTCTCCTGCGGGACAGATCCGGGATCAGATGGATGCAGTGAAACACAAATGGCTTCCACAGGTGGTCATGGCGGAAGATTTTGAGACGGCGTGGGAGCAGTATATGGAAGCATACCATTCCTGCAACCCGGAGGTTTACTATCAGATGCTGCAGCTTGAGGTGGAAAAAAGAGCAGGAAGAGAGTGAGAAGAGACAAAAGAATAAGTTTTTCACAAAAGAGTATAAAAAACAAATAGAAAAATACCTCCCAATTCCTTTACACTTAAAGAAAAGGATTGGGGGTATTTTTTATGGATGAGAAGAGAAACGCAGCATTGGACTGGTATCCAATCGAAAAAAAAAGAACAGGAAGACCATCTGTTAAAGTGAAAGAAGACGGCACAGTTATTTTTTATCTGTATGCATCTTTGGCAAAAAAAGTACAGGTTACAGGGCTGGGAGGATATTTTACAAATGAAAAAATAGATCTGATGCCCGATGGGCAGGGCGGTTTTTTTGCGGAAGTTTCAAATTTTCACTGGGGAATGCATTATTACTTCTGGTATGTGGACGGTGTCCGGATCTGTAATCCGTATGCCGGAATTTCTTATGGATGCTTTGCGGCGATAAATACCTTTGAGGTACCGGAGAAGAATGTGGATTTCTATTTTGCAAAGGAAATTCCTCATGGTACGGTCAGTATCTGCAAATATGTTTCCAAGGTGAGCGGTCACTTGAAGGAATGTTATGTCTATACGCCTTATGGATATGAGGAAGGAAATGACCGATATCCGGTATTATATCTGCAGCATGGTGTGGGAGAGAACGAGACCGGATGGATCTGGCAGGGCAAGACGAACTTTATCATGGACTATCTGATTGAAGAGAAAAAATGTGAAAAAATGATCGTGGTCATGAGCAGCGGTTACGCCTTCAGAGAGGGAGAGCACCCGGTATTTTATCCCGGAGACTTTGAGAGTGAACTGATTCATAATATCATTCCCTATATTGAAAATAATTTCCGGGTGAAAAAGGGAAGAAACTATCGGGCAATGGCGGGGCTTTCCCTGGGATCGGCGCAGACTACGGATATTGTGGCGAAAAATATGAAACTGTTTTCAGCTGCCGGTGTATTTTCAGGGGTGGCAATCCATGAGATGGAACGGATCTGTGACAGCGACGAGCAGCCGGATGTGGTATTTATGTCCTGTGGCACTTATGAAGAACAGATCAGAAAAGGGATGGAACAAATAGAACAACGTTTTGAAGCTAAGGGAAAAAACTGCATTGCCAAAGTATATGAGGGATACCATGAATGGCATGTCTGGAGAAAAAGTCTGTATGATTTTGTTCCGTTACTATTCCGGAAAAAGGGGACGGAGACGGATGATATCCCCGGAGAAAAAACTGCCAGAATTACAAGACAGAGGCTGCGGATACAGACCATGGAAGAACAGATGCTGATGTTTGATCCGGTATACCGGCAGATCCGGTTTGAGACCGATGAAGCTGGGAGACCGGCAGGAAAATATCCGGACATTCCTCATGGCATCTGTATCATGGAACAGGGAACGGCAACAGTCTGCCTTGCTGCTTCTGAGGCAGTCACGGCAGAAGTCGCACTGGACGGAAAGGAATCCGTAAAACTTGGGAAAAATCGGGAGATGCAAGGATACTGGACGGGGGAGATCCACAACATTGCACCGGGATACCATAATGTGTATTTCAAGGTGAACGGTACGGATGTGATCAACCCGGATGCGCCGGTGGGATACTCGGGAGACAGGGCTGTGAACTATCTGGAAATGCCGGATCGGGAGTTCCCACTGACAGAACTTGCGGACACAGTGCACGGTCAGGTGCATATACATTATGATTACATTACGCAAGAAGAAAAGGTGAGTACGATTTATGTATATACACCGGCATCCTTTGAAAGAGCGGAAAAAGAACGGAGAGTGATGCTCTTAAAAGCGCTTCCCACAGAGACTGCGTCCTGCTTCCTGCACCAGGGGAAAATACCGAACATTATGGAATATTTTCTGGCAGCAGGAAAAGCTGTAGAGACTATATTGGTGATGACGGATGCGGAAGAGACACCGGAACGGATGAAAAACATTATAAAGAAATATATTCCGGAAGGACAGAGAACAAAAGCAGTCGTGATGGAACGAAACGCGGAGGAAGACTGGAATTCCTTCCGGAGGCGTTTTGCCGCATGCCGGATATAAAATTATTACCTTCATTTCCTATACTTTCCCGGGTGTTTGTGCAAGGGGAGCCGGACTATAATAGAAATGATAAAAGCTTGGGAGGGATGGAAATGGCAGGACCGGCAGCACCGAAGGATCCGGAAAAGGCAAGACCTTATTTCTATATATTAAAAGACAAGGATATTTTTGGAGAACGGCAAAAGGACGGAAGCGGAGTCCAGTTTATCTATGAAAGTGACGGACGGCTGATCAACAGTGCGCAGATCACCGGAAATGTCACGGATGAGGAAGAACTGAGACTTCTGGAGACAGTAGAGGGATTTGGAAGACTGGTTCATAGTATCGGCGTAAGTGTGGAGACGGATCAACCGGAAGAAAACGCAGAATTTGTATTTCAGATGTATGGGAAAAAAGACCTGTACGGAGGAGGAACCAATCTTACGACTTTCCTCAGGTGTGATGGTATGGAACATAGAATCTTTCTGTCGGATTACAAATGGACAGAGGATGATCATGTGCCGGGACAGATCAAGATTCTGTTTCAGACACCGGAGCGGATGGGAAAAGTCAGCGTAAGACTGTTTTTAAATGATGGATACGAAGCACCACCCGAGGAAGAGGATATGGTTATAGATATGCACTCGGAAGAATACTGCGGCATGATCAGCCAATCTCTGCTGCAGCTGGGGAATCCTTATCGTATTCGCAAAGCTATCGAAAAATCCAAAGCGGGAAAAGAGGTAACGCTTGCTTATATCGGCGGATCCATCACGCAGGGAGCCGGAGCAACGCCGATCCATACGGAATGTTATGCGTATAAATCCTTTCAGTTGTTTCAGAAGAGGTTTTCTACACAGAATAATGTGAGATTTATCAAAGCAGGAGTCGGTGGAACACCTTCGGAACTGGGAATGATTCGGTTTGACCGGGATGTACTCAGGGAAGGGGAACACCCGGATATTGTGGTCATTGAGTTTGCGGTAAATGATGAGGGAGATGAGACAAAGGGTGTTTGCTACGAAAGCCTGGTGCGTAAAGTGCTGAAGCTTTCCTGGAAGCCGGCAGTGGTCTTTCTGTTCTCGGTATTTGCCAATGACTGGAATCTGCAGGAGCGGTTAAGACCGGTGGGAGATCTCTATGATCTTCCCATGGTGAGCATCCGCGATGCGGTCACCCCTCAGTTTTCATTAAAGTGCTGTGGGGGAAGGATACTGTCGAAGAATCAGTTCTTCTATGACATGTTTCATCCCAATAATACCGGACACACCATTATGGCAGACTGCCTGCAATACCTGTTTGAGTGTTGTGATGCCGCGGAACATGCAAGAGTTGGGAGCTTTGCGGAAGGAATGACGGAGGAGCAGATTCTGTCGGAGAAGCTTTCCGGACCGGCGGTGATTGGTGCTGATTTTGAAAGAATTTTTCTGTTGGATAGGAAGAACCGATATGCTGGAGCCGAAATCCGGGTGGGGGCTTTTACTGCCACGGATACAGATTTGCAGAGTGTGGAAATGGACGGAAGCCTTACACAGACATCGGAATTTCCATATAATTGGATGTATGACGGAAGCAGACAGCAGATGCCCGGGTTTGAAATGGAGATTACCTGCAAAGCACTGTTTCTCATTTTTAAGGATTCCGGAGAAACGGATGCGGGGAAAGCCAATGTATTTGTAAATGATGCGTATTGTATGACGGCAGATCCACATAAGAATAACTGGCTGCACTGCAATGCCACTTTACTGTTCTCAGAGAAGGAAAGCAGATCCCACAAAATACGGATCACGGTGACAGAGGAAGACCGGAACAAAAAATTTACAATCTTAGGTTTTGGTTACACAATATAGAACAGAGTGAGGACAACAAGATGGTTACAGCGAAGAACCCCATTTTATCCGGATTCTACCCGGATCCATCCATATGCAGGGCAGGAGAGGATTACTACATTGTGAATTCCAGCTTTGTATATGCACCGGGAGTTCCGATTTTCCACAGCAGAGATCTGGCACACTGGGAACAGATCGGGAATATCCTTGACAGACCGGGGCAGCTTCCGGTGGAAGGAAGTGAGATTTCACAGGGAATTTATGCACCGACGATCCGGTTTCACGACGGACTGTTTTACATGATCACTACCAATGTAAGCTTCGGAGGCAATTTCATCGTAACTGCAACAGATCCGGAGGGACCGTGGTCGGATCCTTATTATCTCGGAGAGGACGCTCCGGGGATCGATCCCAGTCTTTTTTTCGATGATGACGGGAAATGCTATTACTGCGGGACCAGACCGAATCCGGAAGGGATCCGCTATAACGGAGATTGGGAGATATGGGTGCAGGAACTGGATCTTCGGCAGATGAAGCTTGTGGGAGAAAGCATGGCAATCTGGAAAGGTGCTGTAAAAGATGTTATCTGGCCGGAAGGACCGCATCTTTATAAGATCGACGATTATTATTATCTGATGCATGCGGAAGGAGGAACCGGACCGGAGCACAGTATCAGCATTGCCAGAAGTAAAAAACTTTTCCAGTGGTTTGAGGGATGCCCGAGGAATCCGATTTTCACCCACAGGAATCTGGGGAAAAATTACCCTGTAATTTATGCCGGACACGGAGATCTGGTGGAGGATGGCAGGGGGAACTGGTATGTGGTAATGCTGGCATCCAGACCCTGTGAAGGACACAGCAGCATGGGCAGAGAGACTTTTCTGGCGAAAGTCACATGGGAAAATGGATGGCCCGTGATTGCAGAAGGCGTCGGACACTTGGAAGACACGTTGGAACTGCCCACAAAGGAATACCGCTTTCCGGAAGAAGTAAGCAGTACTTCCGATCATATCAGCTTTTGGGAAAAAACATTGGACAAACGTCTGGTAAGTATAGAGGAAATCTGTGAAGAAAACTATTCCCTGAGCCATAGACCGGGGATGCTGCGGCTCTATACCAAAAAGGAAAAAATATCTGACCGTAATCATTGTTCCTATTTCGGAATCCGTCAGAAAAATTATGCATTTTATGCAGAGACCGGGATGGAATTTGAGCCGAAGCAGGAAGGTGAGACGGCGGGAATGGTGCTATACCAGAACCATGAAAACCACCTGCGTATGGAGATCCGGAAAAAGGCTGCAGAGAATTATTTTGTTGTGACAACCTGCATCCATGGGGAAGAGAGCATCCTTATCGAAAAGCCGGCAGATGAAGGCAGGCAGTTTTATAAAATACGAATGCAGTGCGACAGGCAGAAGGCACGGATATGGCTTTTCCGGGATGGCAGGGAGAAACTGATCGCTGAGAATATCAGTCTGCTTCCTTATACAACGGAGGAAGCGGGAGGATTTGTGGGATGCACAATAGGAATGTACGCATCTGCCAATGGACGGGACAGCAATAACTACGCGGATTTTGCCTGGTTTGCGCAGAATGCCGTATAAAAATACATTGCGGGCAGATCATAGATGTCCTATAATAAAGAAGAGCAGGCTGCAGAAATGTCTGCTCTTTTTCACATAAATGAGGAGAGAATCTTATGGGGAAGGCATTACATAAGCTGGAACGTTGGATGGATGATTTTACCATCAGGAAAAAGTTTTATATTTTCTATGTTGTCTGCGTACTGATCCCATTGATCGTGACAGATAGTGTTGTATTCCTGACGACTGCAAAATCCGACAGAGAGCGCAGGGAACATGAGATGTCCAATATTGCCAGTGCAGTGGAATACAGTCTGAGCAGTATGATCGGAAATGCCGGGGAGATAGCCAACAGTATTTATACCAATCGTGATTTTGAAGATTTTTTATCTAAAAGATATACTAATTCTGCGGAATACGTGGCGGCATATCAGGATTTCCTGAGCAGGACGCTATTGGAAAATGCCCTGGGAATGAACGGTATGATATTCACTCTGTATACGGACAACGACACTGTTGTAAACGGAGGAAGAGTCAATACCCTGGATAAGCTTCGGGATACCGAGAGTTATCTGCGCCTGAATGAAGAAGGGAAAAGCAAAGGGCTCTTTTTTGTCTATGATGACAGCAGTTCCAGAATCACAAGGGAACGGCGAATCATTTATCTCCAGCGGTTGGATTTCTATGATGCAGAGACAGAAAAGTATTTAAAAATCGAGTTTGATTACGGTAGTATGGTGCGCACCCTTAAAAACATGAACTATGATAATGAGGTCCTGATCTGTGAAGGGGATCGGATCCTTCTTTCCAATGGACAATATGGCAGTTACGGCAGCGAATTTCAACGGCTGGACGATCCGCTGCGGGGAGCTTATGAACATTCCATCAGCCTGTACGGTACGGAACTTACAATCTATGTGAAGCCGGTAGAGAACAGTTTTCTTACCAGTATCCGGAATGAACTTCCCATTATATTGCTGCTGCTTGCCGTAAATGTTATTTTTCCTTTCTGGTTTGTACAGATTTTCAACCGTTCCTTTACGAAGAGAATTACGGAGCTGAGCCGGGTATTCAAATCGGTGGACAGCGATCATCTGATTTCCATGCCCTGCGAAGGCGGAAAAGACGAAATCAGCAGCATGATCCGGAATTATAACCGCATGGTGGAACGTACCAATGGACTGATCGAGACCGTATATAAGAATAAGATTCGCGAACAGGAGATGCTGGTGGGAAGAAAAAATGCGGAACTTTTGGCATTACACAGCCAGATCAATCCCCATTTTCTGTTTAATGTACTGGAAAGTATCCGGATGCACAGCATTTTGAAAAAAGAAAACGAGACAGCCGATATGGTGGCCAAACTGGCGGTGATGCAGAGGCAGTATGTGGAATGGGGCAACGATTCCGTGAGTATCTCTCAGGAAATTGAATTTGTAAAAGCCTATCTGGCGCTTCAGAAGTACCGTTTCGGAGAACGGCTGAATTATGACATTGAAGTGGACAGGGAATGTGAAAACTTTAAAGTACCGAAGCTTACGATTGTAACCTTTGTGGAAAATGCCTGTGTGCATGGAATCGAAAGCAAAGCCAGCCCGGGATGGATCTTTGTGCGGATAGCCCGGCAGGGAGAAGGAATGGAAATAGAAATTGAAGACACCGGAAGCGGTATGCCGGAAGACAAAATTGCCGAACTGCAGAACAATATGCGCAATGCAAACATTGAGATGCTCAAGAGTGGCGGAAGAGTGGGCATTATCAACGCCTGTGTCAGACTGAAAATGGTAACGGAAAACAGAGTGGAATTCTGTGTAGAAGGAGAAGAAGGGGTGGGAACCACGGTTACGATATGGATTCCCTGTTTACAGGAGGGCAGAACAGATGCTGAAAGTATTGTTGGTTGATGACGAGCCGTTTATTTTGCAGGGATTAAAGCTTTTAGTAGATTGGGAGAAAGAAGGCTTTCAGATTGCGGGAACAGCAGCAAATGGGATGGAAGCACTGGCTTTTTTGAAGAAGGAAAAGGTGGATATGGTCATTGCGGATATTAAAATGCCGCAGATGACAGGACTGGAACTGCTGGAACGTATCCGTAAAGATGAAATTTCGGATGCGTACTTTGTCATATTGAGCGGATATGCGGAATTTAGTTTTGCACAACAGGCAATGCAGAATGATTGCACAGACTATTTGTTAAAGCCGGTAGACAGCGAAATCCTGTGCAAACTGCTGAATAAGGTACTTGCCCTGCGCAACAGAGAGAAAATGGATCATGAGAAGAACCAGAAACTGGAGCAGGCTTATCTGGCAAGGCATATCATTGCACTGATCCAGGGAAAGTTTGATGATCTGAATGTTAAATATGTACATGAGCATATGCGGTGCGGAACCGGTGTGCGTTATGTGGAGATTCAGATGGAAGAATTCTGTGATGACGAGGGGACAACGGACCGGGAGATGAGAACCCAACAGAGGAGACTGTATGAGTACAGCAGGGAACATTTGAAGGAAGATGCCAATCTGTGCGTATTTGATGTCTCTGTCAATGAAAAAATCTATGATATAGGTTTGCTTTTGTTTGATTATGTTCCGAAAAAAAACGGAGTGGAAGTAAAACGGTATCTGGAACAGTTCCGGGAATATCTTGCATCAAATTTGCAGAAAAATGTAGTAATGCTGGTTGGAAAAAAAGTACAGGATATCAGCAGTATCGCAAAGTCTTACGGTAACACCTGCATGCTCCGTTCTTTTCAGGGGTTCCGGGCAAAGAAAAATATCTATTTTTATGAAGAGGAAGTACAGGTATCCCCGGAAGGGCTGATTCTGTGTAAGCAGAGTCTGGATGGTCTGCTGAAGGCAATTGAACAGAACAATCATCTGAAAATCCGGGAAGCGGTAGCCTTCTTTTACGAAGAAATGTGTAAACGCGGTATCTGCGGAGAAATCATGAACCTCAATATTAATTATCTGTTGTTTCAGCTGATCCACTTAGCCTGCGAACAGGATGATGACGTGAATCAGGAGGAAATTTTAAGAGTTATCAGTGAGAGCAGTTTTGAGACGGGGGTAAAGCGCGGAAGTAAGGCACATCTGACCAGATTTGCCTGTGAATACTCGGATTATCTGTCCCAGCTGCGTAAAAATGTATCCAGAGGTATATTGGGACAGGTGGAAAAGGAAATCCGGGAAAACTACGCGTCAAATATTACACTGAAAAGTCTGAGTGAGAAATATTATGTCAACAGTGCTTATCTGGGACAGCTTTTCCGGAAAAAATACGGACAATCCTTTAAAGACTATCTGAATAATTACCGGATGGAGCAGGCTGCGGATGCCTTGCTGCGCACCGACAAAAAGATCGCACAGATCGCAGAGGATGTAGGGTATCATGATCTTGACTATTTTACGAACCGGTTTATTCAGATCAAAGGCTGTACACCCGCAAGATTCCGTAAAAAAATGCAGCAGGGAGAGTAAGAGAATAAAAGACAGGGTAAATTACAGGACTACCTATAATTTACCCTGTCTTTTGCTATAGTTCCTCTGATTGTTTGTTCCTCTTAAAAAGGTAAAATAGACTTATCAAAAGGGAGGTAGTTACAACATGAACAAAAAAAGACTTGTAAGCATGTTACTCGTGTCAGCAATGACAGCGGCACTGTTCACCGGATGTGGCAGTGACGGCAACCAGACATCCGGAGACGGCACAACAAGTGCAGGAACGAGCAGCACCGGAACTACAGAAGAAGGTGGCATCAAAGAGTTCACCGCGTTTTTTGGGGTAGCGGGATCAGAAATCAACGATGACAACGAAGTGCAGCAGATGATTGCAGAGAAGGTTGGCGCAAAAGTAAAAGAAACCTGGCTGACCGGACAGTCGGCAGATGAAGCTGTCGGTACCATGATTGCCGGCGGTGAGTATCCGGATTTCATAGAGGGACAGACCGGAACCTCACAGCTGTATGAAGCAGGCGCACTGGTAGCTTTGGATGATTACCTGGATGATTATCCCAACATTAAAAATCTGTTTACAGATCTCGAGTGGGAAAAACTTCGTCAGGAAGACGGACATATTTACTGGATTCCGCAGTTCAGCTGTATCAAGAACGAGGAGAAGGTATGCGCACACAATGATGAGGCATTCTGGATTCAGGCAAGAGTTTTGAAATGGGCGGGATATCCGGAAGTGAGGACAATGGATCAGTATTTTGATCTGATTGAAGCCTATAATGCGGCAAATCCTACCATGGAAGATGGAACAGCCAATATACCGTACACAATTCTCTGTGATGACTGGAGATACTTCTGCCTGGAGAATGCACCGCAGTTCCTGGACGGATATCCCAACGACGGAAGCTGTATGGTAGATCCCGAGACTCTGACAGTACTGGATTATAACACTTCCGATACCGCGGTGAAATATTTCAAAAAATTAAATGAGGAATATCATAAAGGCATTGTGGATCCGGAATCCTTTACCCAGTCTTACGATGAGTATATTTCCAAACTTTCCACAGGACGTGTTTTAGGCATGATCGATCAGTGGTGGGATTTCGCATATACAGCAGGCGATGCGATCAAGCAGGCCGGACTGGACGAGCAGGGATGCGACTACATTCCTCTCCCTATTACAATTGATGAGAGCGTAAAGAACCAGTGGCACAATTCCGGCGGCGCATTCAATTCCGGTAGCGGACTTGCAATCACTGTGAGCTGTAAGGATGTTCCCGGTGCACTGAAACTGATCAATGATCTGCTGGATCAGGATATCCATAATCTCCGTTTCTGGGGCGTGGAAGGTGTTGACTATGAAGTAGACGAGAATGGTGAATTCTACAGAACACCGGAGCAGAGAATGCAGGCTTCCGATACAGAATATAAGGCATCCCACTTATGCTCTTATTCGTATTTCCCTCAGTACAACGGAACCAGCGATGACGGTATCAATGCGAACAAACCCGATGGCCAGGCAAAGGAATTTTTCGATGGATTAAATGATGATGTCAAGGAAGCATTCCAGGCGTACGGCGCAGAGACTTATGTGGAAATGTTAGGTACTAATGATGCGCCCGGCGAATGGTATCCTATGTGGTCTTTCTCCAATAACTTTAATACCAGCACTCCCGGTGGCATGGCATGGACCAAGATTGGTGAAGTAAAGCATGAACAGCTCCCTCAAGTTGTCATGGCTGCTGATTTTGACAGCGCATGGGCTGCATATATGGATGCTTATAATGCATGTAAACCCGAAGACTTTATCAGTGAGTTACAGGCAGAACTGGACAGCAGAATGGAACTGGCAGCAAAGTTCAAATAAAAACAGATAAATGAAATTTGAAAACGGGTAGATGCAGGTAAAATTTCATCTGCCCGTTTTTGTTAAGGAGCGAGGCTATGTCGTTAACGAGAACAAAATCGAAACAAAGAGTAAAACAAACCAGAACACCTATCACATGGAAAGAAATCAAAAGGCAAAAAGTTCTGCTGTTCTGGGCAGGCGTAATGATGATCTATGGAGTGATTTTTTACTATCTTCCCTTGGTCGGATGGGCGATGGCATTCCAGAACTATAAGCCACAGCTGGGAATCCTGCATTCCGATTTCGTGGGACTTCAGAAGTTTCGGATGCTATTCTCGGATGTGACATTCCTGCGGGTAATCCGGAACACACTGGCCATGGGTGTGATCAATCTTGTGGCAACTTTCGTTACCGCAATTGTATTTGCTATTTTGCTGAATGAGATTAAAAGTAAAGGTGGGAAAAAAATAGTGCAGACCATCTCTTATCTGCCACATTTCCTTTCTTGGATCATCGTAACCGGTATCCTGCATGATATGTTGTCTGGAACCGGAATTGTAAATGAGGTATTGGTTAATCTGCATGTGCTCAGTCAGCCAATTAATTTCTTTGCCCATCCTGGGTACTTCTGGCCGATCGTAGCATTTGCAAATGTCTGGAAGGAGACAGGATGGAATGCCATTATTTATCTGGCTGCCATCACATCCATTGACCCTTCCCTGTATGAAGCTGCTGCCATTGATGGCGCAGGAAGGTGGAATAAGATCAAATATGTTACCCTTCCGGGAATCAAGCCGACTATTGTTATTTTATTGCTGATGAATGTGGGTAATGTATTAAATGCAGGATTTGAAATTCAGTATCTGTTAGGAAACGGATTGGTACAGAAGTTCTCCCAGACGATTGATATTTATGTGTTGAAATGGGGTATCAGCCAGGGAGATTATGCAATAGGTACAGCCGCAGGTATCTTCAAGAGCCTGGTAAGTATCATCCTGATCGTTCTGGCCAATCAGATCGCAAAACATAATGGCGAAGAGCAGTTATTCTAAAACAGAAAGAGATGGTAATTACAATGATAGATACACAGTATAAGATCAAATCTAAAAAATTCGACATTTTTCCGTTCATAAACGGTATCATAATGATTCTGTTTGTGATCATAACGTTATATCCGGTGCTGAATACTCTGGCAATCTCTTTGAACGACGGTACGGATGCCCTGCGGGGAGGAATCTACCTGTGGCCGAGAAAATTCACCTGGAAAAACTATACGACGGTTTTACATAAAGATAATCTGATCACAGGTGCCTATATTACGGTTGTCAGAACATTGATCGGAACGCTGTTGTCTCTGGAAGCCAATGCAATCCTTGCTTTTATTGTCAGCCGGAAAAGATTCCTGTTCCAGAGGGAGGTTTCTCTGTTCTGGGTCATCACCATGTATGTAAACGGCGGACTGATTCCGACATTCCTGTTATATAAGGGTCTGGGTCTTACCAACAGCTTCTGGGTATACGTGATCCCAGGAATGGTAAGCGCGTTTAATATGCTGGTGATCCGGACTTATATGAACGGAATCCCTGACAGTCTGGAAGAATCCGCACAGCTGGACGGTGCCGGTTACAGCACCATTTTCCTGAAAATCTATTCTCCGCTGTGTAAGCCGGTATATGCCACAGTAGCCCTGTTTGTGGCGGTAGGCCAGTGGAACTCCTGGTTTGATGCCATGCTGTACAACCGGATGAGCAGTAATCTGACTACATTGCAGTATGAATTGATGAAGCTGTTATCCTCCGTAACCAATCAGGGAACATCAGCGGAGGCAATGAAGAATGCTGCAGGAACCGTAACACCGACTTCCGTGCGTGCAGCGGCAACGATCATTACCATGCTGCCCATTATCTGTATTTATCCTTTCCTACAGAAATATTTTGTAGCAGGACTTACTCTGGGCGGTGTCAAAGAATAAAAATCGGAGAACGAGAAAATGGCAGGAGCATATCAGACAGGAATTTATCGAAATGTATTTGAAGAGTGCGGATATGAAGAGACCGCGATCCGGGAAAGACTGGAACAGACCTTTGAGACCATATTTTACGGAACGGAGGAAGAACGTTTTTATCATGAGGCAGGCAGTGATATGGCGTATCTGGAGGATACCGGCAATCATGATGTGCGCACGGAGGGAATGTCCTATGGCATGATGGTCTGTGTACAGATGGATAAGAAGGCAGAATTTGACCGCCTTTGGAAGTGGGTACGGACTTATATGTATATTCCGGAAGGACCTTGTCGTAACTATTTTGCCTGGTCCTGCAGTACGGATGGAACACACAATGCAGAGGGACCGGCACCGGACGGAGAAGAATATTTTGCCATGGCATTGTTTTTCGCCTCTGCCCGCTGGGGAGACGGGGAGGGAATTTTTGCCTACAGCAAAGAGGCAAAGGCAATCCTGCGGGAATGTATTCATAAAGGAGAACCGGGACATCCGGGAGAACCTATGTGGGAGCCTTCCCATCATCTGATCAAATTTGTCACAAACATGAATTTTTCTGACCCCTCGTATCATCTGCCTCATTTTTATGAGTTGTTTGCGGAGAATGCGGAGGAAGAAGACCGGGAATTCTGGAAACAGGCTGCGGCAGCCAGCAGAGAATATCTGCATAAGGCATGCCATCCGGAGACCGGGCTTTCCGCAGAATATGCAGACTATGACGGAACACCCTATACAGGGCATCAGGAGATCTTCGGAAGGCATGACTGGTACTACAGTGATGCATACCGCACCATAGCTAACATCGCCATGGATCACCTCTGGTATGACAAAGATCCGTGGCAGACGGAGACTGCAAATCATTTACAGAGATTTTACTGTGAAGAGCAGAGAGAACACTGGGACGGCGTGTTCCTGATTGACGGAATAAGACTGGAAGAGAAGGCACTGCATCCGGTTGCCATTGTGGCAGTCAATGCGCAGGCATCATTGGCAGCGGATGGACCATATGTAAAGGAATGCGTAGACCGCTTCTGGAATACTCCGCTCCGCACCGGGAACAGACGATATTATGATAATTTCCTGTACCTGTTTGCCATGCTGGCACTTTCGGGGAATTACAGAATTTATAGTAACTATTCTGAATAGTTACAATTTATAAATAAGAGAGCAGCAGGAAGAGAGTGATTATAGGTAGACAGCTGCCTGGGGCTGAAGTATGATAATGATATATGTATGGATGGCGAGAGAATAAGAAGATAAGGAGAGAGCAAAATGAGTGCAGAGACCAAAGAATATGCGAAAAGACTGACAGCGCAGATGACGCTGGAAGAAAAAATGAGCCAGATGCTGTATGAATCACCGGCAATCGACAGACTTGGAATTCCGGCGTATAACTGGTGGAACGAGGCTCTGCATGGAGTAGCGAGAGCCGGAGTGGCAACGGTGTTTCCTCAGGCAATTGCCCTTGCAGCAACTTTTGACGAAGAACTGCTCCGGCAGATTGGGGATGCAGTCTCCACGGAAGGACGGGCTAAATTCAATGAATTTTCCAAACGCGGTGACAGAGGTATCTATAAAGGCTTGACTTATTGGGCACCGAATATCAATATTTTCAGGGATCCCAGATGGGGAAGAGGTCATGAGACTTACGGAGAGGATCCTTATCTGACCGGACGACTGGGATGTGCTTATATCAGGGGATTACAGGGACCGGATAGAGAACACCCGAAGGCAGCGGCCTGTGCAAAGCATTTTGCGGTGCATAGTGGACCGGAGGCTCTCCGCCATGAATTTGATGCCAAGGTATCAAAGCATGATTTGTATGACACCTATCTGTATGCTTTTAAACGCTGCGTCAAAGATGCCGGAGTGGAAGCAGTTATGGGAGCTTATAACCGGGTCAATGGGGAACCGGCATGTGGAAGCAGGACGCTGTTAAAGGATATCCTGCGGGATGAATTCGGATTTGAAGGACATGTGGTATCGGACTGCTGGGCAATCAATGATTTCCATCTGCATCACCATGTGACGGGGATCGCGGAAGAATCTGCTGCAATGGCGGTGAACAACGGCTGTGATCTGAATTGCGGAAATGCTTTTTTGCATTTGCCGAAGGCTTATGAGATGGGGCTGGTGAGTGAAGAAGCCATCACGGAAGCGGTAGAACGTCTCATGGAGATCAGGATCCGGCTTGGCATGATGGAGGATTATCCTTCTCCTTATGCGGATATTCCCTATGAGAAAGTGGAGTGTCCTGAGCATGTAAAGCTATCTGTGGAAGCATCCCGGAGAAGTCTGACGTTATTGAAGAATAATGAAGAATTTCTGCCGCTTGAGAAAGAAAAAATCCGCACCATTGCGGTTATCGGACCAAATGCCAATTCCAGAGACGCACTGGTGGGCAATTATGTGGGAACCTCTTCGCGGTACATCACTCCATTGGAGGGAATCCAGCAGTATGTGGGAGAAGAGATCAGGGTTCTCTATGCGCAGGGCTGCGACCTGTATAAGGACAAGGTAGAAGGTCTGGGCGAGAAGAAAGACCGCATGCAGGAAGCTGTGATTGCCGCGGAACATGCCGATGTGGCAGTAATGTGCCTTGGACTGGATGCAACCATAGAAGGAGAGCAGGGCGATGCCGGTAATGAATATGCCAGCGGAGACAAACTGGGACTAAATCTGCCGGGACTTCAGGAAGAACTTCTGGAAACCATTGCAGCGACAGGAAAGCCGGTGGTGGTTCTGTTAATGGCGGGAAGCGCCATTGACTTGTCCTGGGCGGAACAGAACCCGAATGTGAAAGCAATCGTGGACTGTTGGTATCCGGGAGCCAGAGGCGGCAAGGCAATTGCGGAAATGCTGTTTGGAGAATTTTCACCCTCCGGGAAACTGCCGGTGACATTCTATCAGGGAACGGAAAATCTTCCGGAATTTACAGACTACAGCATGGCAGACCGGACCTACCGGTATACCGATAAAAACGTGTTATATCCCTTCGGATACGGACTGCATTATGGCAGAGTCCATTATGAAGAGGAATGTGTATCCGGAGAACTGATAGATACTTCCGGGAATGTGACAGTATCTGCCAGTGTGGTAAATGAGAGCAGTTATTCTCTATGGGAGACGGTAGAAGTATATGTGAAGAGAAAGGAAGCGCTGGATTACGAACCGGGATTTCAATTAAAGGGAGTCTCTTGCGTGCATCTTGCACCGGGAGAGAAAAAGAGGATTGAAGTTACACTTTCCCCACGGGATTTCGCTTATATCACCGAAGATGGAGACTGCGTGGTAAGACCCGGGGAATATGTGATTACCATTGGAGGACAACAGCCGGATGAAAGAAGTGAAAGACTTACCGGTCAAAGGGTAACCTGTCTGAAGGCGGAAAAGACGGGAAACAGTATTATTGTGGAATATTAGGGATGACTATGAAAGAAGAGAAGATATACCGGCAGGAAGCAGTGGTGCCGGATCAGGGACTGCCCTTTAAGCTATTCCGTTTCGAAGGTGCAGACGGAAAATATATTCGTGAAGCGCATCAGCATTGTAGTGTTGAAATATTTGCCGTAAGGGAGGGAAAAGCAGACTTTTACCTCAATAATAAAAAATATGTTCTTTCGGCAGGAGAGTTCATGATCGTAAACAGTAATGAATTACATTCCATTCATACGTCGGGACGGAATGAGACGATTGTTTTACAGATTCCTATGGAAGAACAGACGATGCACTTTTCCAACGAAAAAAGGGAAGAGGATGGAAAGCTGTTTGCCTTACTGGAAAAAATGTACAGACAGCAGCTGAGAAAAGAGTACGGCTATGAACTTTTGATGCAGAGCCTTTTTTATCAGCTAAAATATCTTTTAGTAACCGTTTATCGGATACCGGATGAGATAACGAAGTACAGCATTCAAAATGACCAGATGGGACGTCTTGGCAGGATCACAGGATATCTTAGGGAACACTATGCCGAGGAGATATCACTGGAAACATTAGCAGCAACTTTTGGATATTGCCCGACTTATTTATCCAAAATGTTTCGTCAGTATGGCCGGATTAATTACAAAGACTATTTGCGAAGTATTCGGTTTGGACATGCGGTGCGGGAACTGGAGGAGACAGATCTTGCGATAGGTGAGATCGCTTTAAAAAACGGATTTCCCAACAGCCAGGCTTTTTCTAAAATGTTTCGGGACAAATATGGTATTTTACCAACGGAATATCAGAGAAGACAGGGCAGCTTTCCTGATGATCGCGGATTGTAAAATGTTAGAAAACATGTCCAAATGATGATGCGAATGACTGTGAAAGTTGGTAACTTGAGAGTTAGTTGAATAGTTGTTCTTAAATCCACGCAGAAAAGACTGTCCGCCCTGGGCTCGGATGCTAGCTACGAGCTGTGGATTTTCTAGAGGAAAGTGGTCAGGTGCTTCTCATCATGACGGGGCCGCCTTTACGCTGCCATCCATGTGCGCAAAAAGCCATGCCCGTATGGCTTGGCTAACGCGAACATCGTGTTCGCGTTGCCCCTGTGGACCAACCACTTTCCAAGAAAATCTCACAGTCTCCGCCGCATCTACGCCAAGGGGAGCAGTCCTTTTCTGCTGGGTTACGAAAAATATCGCAATTATTTAGGCAGAGCATTTAAAAATACAGGTGCGGAAGTCAAAAACAAAGATTTAGTATGTACAAAAAAATAAGAAATACATGCGAACAATTCAAAAGTAAAAATCAGGTATGTATAGCAAGTAGGAAAATACATACCTAAAATCCAAAGATAATGATCCGGCATGTATGATAACCGAAAAAACACATGTGCAATAGGCTAAAACGGAAAACAGGTATGTAAATTGCTTAGAAAACACATGCATAAAATTTGAAAACAAGAATTAAGTATGTAAATGACTTTGGAGAAATACAGAAACCAGTAACATGAGTTAGACTTACTGGTTTCTCATGGGATTTGAGTGGAGGGTGCGGACAAAATTCTAGGATTTCCAAATCACAGAACGCCCACGGTGGACGGAACATCCTTCTGAAGATGTTTGTCGGGAGGTGGTGATATTTTCTCGAAAAGTGTTGAACATCAGGGTG
>DJEP01000020.1:42755-50313 GCA_002431915.1 Lachnospiraceae bacterium UBA5895
AGGACGTTCGCGACAGGCGGACGTTGCCATGGATGGCAACTGGAGCCGTGCCCGTGAGGTTTAGAACTGCTTCTCACTTTTCGGTAGAAAATTCCCACCGGGAGACCCTACATCAAGGAAGGATATTCCGTCCACCGCGGGCGTTCGTGGGGGTTACGGCAGCCCTACGTTACGAGCCAGTTAATATTTCTTCCAGCAGGACGGCAGCATGATCACCAGCATCGGGAACAGCTCCAGTCTTCCTGCCAGCATATCGAACATCAGCACACATTTCGACAGCGGACTGAACAATGCGAAGTTCTGTGTGGGTCCTACTAACTCCAGTCCGGGTCCGATATTATTCAGTGCAGCTAACACTGCAGTGAAGTTCGTAGTCAGATCATATTCATCCAGACTGACGATCAGCAGAGAGACAAACAGTACAATAAAATAAGCCGTCATATAGACATTGGTGGAACGCAGCGTCTCATGGGACAGGTTGTGCCCGTCCATCTTAATCTTTTTCACCATCCGGGGATGAATCATCATCGCCAGTTCCTTACGGATCGCCTTGAACAGAATCAGCACACGGGAGACCTTCATACCGCCGCCGGTACTGCCGGCACAGGCACCGATCATCATAAGTAACAGCAGAATCGTTTTCGATAACTGCGGCCACATGTTAAAGTCTGTGGTGGCAAATCCCGTGGTGGTGATAATCGTTCCCACCTGGAAGAAGGAGTGCCGCAGGGTCTCGCCCAAACTTGCATAGAGAGGACGGACATTCCAGGCAATCGTCAGGGCACTGACTAAAATAATCACAAAATACCAGCGGACTTCCTCGATGGAAAAAGCTTCCTTAAACTGTTTGCTCAACAGACAGAAGTACACGGTATAATTGACACCGCTTAAGATCATCAGTACTGTCACCGCATTCTGAATCAGCGGAGAATATCCGCCGATACTGCTGTTCTTGATACCGAATCCACCGGTACCGACACTGCCGAAGGTCGTACACAGGGAATCAAACAGCGGCATACCGCACACACACAATACAATGACACCCAATACCGTAATTGCCATATAAAGTCCGTAGAGAATCTTCGCTGTATCCCGTACTCTCGGTACCAGCTTGCTGACGGAAGGTCCCGGGCTCTCCGCACGCATCAGATTCATAGTGGATCCGCCCATCATCGGCAGGATCGCCATGATGAACACGAATACGCCCATACCGCCGACCCAGTGGGTGAAGCTTCGCCAGAACAGACTGGCATAGCTTAAGGCTTCCACGTCAGACAGAATACTGGAACCGGTGGTTGTGAAACCGGAGATGGTCTCGAAGAGAGCATCGATATAAAAAGGAATCTCTTTGGTGAGCACAAACGGAACTGCGCCGAAGGCAGCCATCACAAACCAGCCAAGTGCTACCGCGGTGAAACCTTCTCTGACATACAATTCCTTGAATTTGCCGCTGTGCTTAAATGCCAGCAGTTTGCCCAGAATAAAGCATACAGCAGCGGTCAGCAGATAGATGAGCGCCACATGATACTCTCCGTAGATGATACCTACGATCCAGGGAAGCAGTAAAAACAATGCCTCGAACTGTAAAATACAGCCGATGATAAAACTTAAGATTGCATAATTCATGATAATTATCCTTCTATAATTTCCTTAATGTCATTCAGACGGGCATGAGTCAATACCACGACCACGTAATCGCCCACATGGATCTCATCCTGACCACCGGGAATGATCGCCTGACCACCGCGGACAATGGAACATACCAGAATGTTTTTGCGGATACGCAGGCGGTTCAACGGTATGTTGGTGATGGCGGAATCCTCCTTAATATAGAATTCCAGTGCTTCCGCCCGACCATCCTCCAGCTTATACAGATTCTCCACATTACTGTTGAGAGATTCGTTCATGGATCTCGCATATTTGATAATGATATCCGCAGTCAGCAGTCGGGGATAGGAGATGGTATCCAGTTTAATATCGCTTAAGACCCCACTGAAATTGATCCGGTTGATCTTGGTGACCACCTTGGCATGGGAAGCTCTCTTCGCATACAGAGACAGAAGGATATTTTCCTCGTCCAGACCTGTTAATGCTGCGAAAGCATCAACTTTTTCCAGACCCTCCTGGATCAGGATACGCTCGTCCGTACCGTCGCCGCAGATGATGGAAGCCTTAGGAAGCAGTTCGCTTAAGTGCTCACAGCGGGCGGGATCCTGATCAATGATCTTGGTATGGATGCCGACTTCCAAAAGACGTCTTGCCAGATAGTAGGCGATGGTACCGCCGCCGACGATCATGGCGGTATGGGCTCTGCCGGAGCCGATGCCGATCTTTTTGAAGAAATCATTGGCCTTGGGCGGCGTGGAGACGATGGCTACAACATCCCCTTCGCGAAATACGAAATCGCCTCGGGGAATCAGCACCTGACCGTCACGGGTGACCATACATACCAGTACATCACATTTTAAGGTGGTACGGATGTGGATCAGTTCATAGTTATTTAAGAGACAGTCATGGGTCACGCGGAAATGCAGAAGCTCGATTCTTCCCTTGGAAAAGGTATCAATCTTAACCGCAGAAGGGAACTGAAAGATCCGGGCAATCTCCGCCGCACTGGACAGCTCCGGATTGATGATCATGGCAAGTCCCAGTTCTTCCCGCAGGAAAGCAATCTCGTTATTGTATATGGGATTGCGGACACGGGCGATGGTCTTACAATGTCCGGCTTTTTTTGCAATCACACAGCAGAGAAGATTCTGCTCATCGGATCCGGTCACGGCAATCAGAAGATCTGCATGGTCGATGCCCGCTTCGGTCAGCGTCTGGAAACTGACGCCGTTGCCTACGATGCCCATGGCATCCAGATCATCGGTGATGGAATTTACCTTTTCCTCATTGGTGTCGATTACGGTGATATTGTGATCCTCGCCGCCTAATTGCTCTACCAGGGTGTAGCCTACTTTGCCGCAGCCCACAATGATAATGTTCATAAAAATCCTCCAAGAATAAAAGTCATAAAAACATATATCAGCTAGTATACCACATATTTATAAAAAAGAGAAGAATGGAAGGAATATCCTGTCCACCATAACATATATTGAAAAAAGAGAGATATCCGGGAGGTGAAACATGGACAGCCTGCTTCGTATTTTCCCGCAAAAGAGAAGAGCTTTCTGGCAGGAGACCGCAGACAGAGGAGATCGTATCCGGGAGATCAGGCTAAGGGTGGACAGACCCATCATGGTGGAGACGGCGCAGGGAGACCATTTCCCGGATAACCGGGGACACTGGCAGGAAACGCCTTACGGAGGGCATCTGACCACGGGGGAGGAACTTCGGGAGCTGATGGCATGGCTGTGCCGGGACTCCGTCTATGCCTATGCCGATGAGATCAGGCAGGGATTTTTAACCGTGGAAGGCGGGCACAGGATCGGGTTGTGCGGACAGGCAGTGCTGGAAAATGAGAACAGTCTGCGGACTCTGAAAAATATAGCCTTTATTAACATCCGTGTCTCTCACGAGATCCGGGGAGCGGCGGATGGGATCCTTACGCAATTATATAAAGAAGGAAGATTTCAGAATACGCTGATCATATCACCGCCGGGATTTGGCAAGACGACTCTTTTACGGGATCTGATCCGCCAGATTTCCGACGGAAATGCCTACGGTGCGGGACTTAAGGTGGGCGTAGTGGACGAGCGCTCCGAACTGGCGGGATCGTATCTGGGACGGGCGCAGAATGATCTTGGAATGCGGACGGATGTGCTGGATGCCTGCCCGAAAGCACTGGGGATGCTGCTTTTGCTGCGCTCCATGTCACCCCAGGTCATCGCAGTGGACGAATTGGGAGAAGATGCTGACATCCGTGCATTACATAAGGCTGCGGCATGTGGATGCCGTTTGCTTGCCACGATACACGGAACCGACGAAGCGGATGCTGCCAGTCGCCTGGGCACGGATGAGATCCGACGAATGTTTGACCGAATTGTGATCTTAAAAGGAAGGGGGAGGATGGAATGCAGATGCTGGGAGCGGGACTGATCCTCGGTGGCTGTCTGGGACTGGGATTGTGGTATAGACAGCAGATGGTGCTAAGACTCCATTTTACCAGGGAGTTAATCTGTATTTTAGAGCAGTGGATCAGCGAGATCCGGTATAACAGATCCACCCTTCCGGAATGCTGCCGGCAGATCGGCAGACAGCGTAAGGACTGCCTGGGAGAGATCTGCGACAGCGTCTACCGGGAATATGCAGCTTCGGAAGAGGTAGGTTTTTTAGAACTTGCGCAGGAGAGCTTCCGTCGCAGGTTAAAGACTCTGCCCCTGAAAAAAGAGGATATTGAGCAGTTTTTGCTTTTTGTGGGAAAAGAGGGTTATGCGGAGGAAGCCATGCAGATCCGGGCAATGGAACTGTCCAGACAGAGGCTGGAACAGACCGCAGAGGCACAACAGCGGGAACTGATACAGAAATGCAGACTTTCGGTGGGACTGGGGGCAATGAGCGGATTGCTGCTGTTGATATTGTTAGTCTGACAAGGATCAAAGGATGACAGAGAGAAGAGAAAAGGACGGGGAAAGATGGGAATAGGACTGATCTTTAAAATCGCAGCGGTGGGGATCCTTGTAACAATACTCAGCCAGGTCTTAAAACACAGCGGCAGGGAGGAACATGCCTTTCTGATCAGCCTGGCGGGGCTGATTCTGGTACTTAGCTGGATCGTTCCTTATATCTACGATCTGTTTGATACCGTGCAGACCCTGTTTTCGTTTTAGGAGGAAAAATGGCAGAGATCATTAAGATAGCGTTACTGGGAATTGCGGGGGTACTGTTTGCCGTACAGTTTAAGCAGCAGCGTCCGGAATACGCATTGCTCATTGGATTTGCCCTGAGTGTACTGGTGTTTTCTTATGTGCTGGGGCTGGCGGGAAGATTGTTTGATGAGTTCGCAGGTCTGCAGCAATATATGGGAGAGACACAAGGGTATCTTGGTATTTTAATGAAAGTAGTGGGAATTACCTATCTGTGTGAGTTCAGCGCCGGTATCTGCAAGGATGCAGGGTTCGCGGCGGTATCGGATCAGATCGAGATCCTGGGAAAATTATCGGTGCTGTTTGCCGGGCTGCCAATTTTGCTTGCGGTGATCCGGCAGATCTACGGCATCCTATAGGAGCGGTTATGCAGATGGACATGATGTGGCAGGAATACGGCATGGACGAGCTGGAGAAGGGAATGCAGCAGCTGTTTCCCACCTTTCGGATATCAGCGGCGGAGCTGCTTGGACAGTTATTACAGGCGGATGTACTGGGAGCGACAGGGACACTTTGGCAGGAAGTGATGCGGGGAATGGGGACTTATGCCTCCGGCATCAAAAATATATTGATCTGGCTGATCGTGCTGGGGATCCTGTCCGCTTTGCTGATTCATTTCGTGGAGGTTTTCGACAAACATCAGATCGCGGACTTAAGCTTTTATTTCATCTATCTGCTGATGGGAGTGATTCTGCTGCAATGCTTTTTTGATGTGTTGCAGACGGCGAGAGACACCATGGAAAATATCATACTGTTTGTAAAACTGATGGTGCCCACTTATCTGCTGGCAGTGGGAGTGGCGTCGGGTCCCACTATGGTAGGTGCCGGGTATCAGATGATGCTTTTATTGATCTACGGAACGGAGAAAATATTACTGGGAGTGGTACTACCGTTGATCTACAGCTACAGTCTGCTGAATCTGATCAATGGGATCTGGGTGGAAGAGAAACTGGCGCTTCTGACGGACCTGCTGGAGAAGGCAATCGGCTGGATACTGAAGGCTTCCCTGGGGGTGGTCACGGGAGTGAGTGTGTTCCAGTCGCTGATTACGCCGGTACTGGATTCTGTGAAAACTTCCGCGGTGGAAAAAGCACTTTCCGCACTGCCGGGGATCGGAAACGCAGCAGATGGAATTCTGGAGCTGGCAGTAGGCTCCGCAGTGGTGATTCGCAACAGTATCGGTGTGTTGCTGTTACTGTTGTTAATTGCGGCATGTGCTGTTCCGCTGTTACAGATTCTGTTGACGTCGGTTCTTATCAAAGGTGCGGCGGCTTTTATGGGGATTGTCGGCGATAAGAGAGTGACCAATTGTACGGATCGAATAGGCAATGCCGGGATGTTGTTGTTCCGTACCGTGGGGACGGCGATGCTTCTGTTCCTGATTACGCTGGCACTTTTGGCAACGGGAAGCAAAGGGGTGTGAGCAGATGCAGTGGTTATACCGGGTCGTGGGACAGGCGGGGATTTTTCTGATCTGTGCCCAGACTATCGTTCATTTCAGACCGAAGGAATCTTATGAGAAATATTTAAAGCTGTTATTGTCCGTGATGCTTCTGATCCAGCTGCTGCAGCCGGTTCTGACTGCTTTCGGTGGGGAAGCAGATCAGAATGTACAGGAACAGTCACAGGAATTTACGCAGGAACTGCAGTCGGTACTGACCCGGGCTTCTGAGCGGGCAAAGCAGTCACAGGAGGAAATCGGGAATGCGGCAGCTGCCGTGGCCGAGGAAGCAGGGGAAGACCCGGAGGAAAAAACCACAGAGCAGAAAAAAACGGATACGGAAAATGTGGAAACTGACGGGATCCAGGTGGAAATTGCACCGGTCCGGCTGGAATAATGGAGAAGCTTGCCGGAGGCTCATGAGAAAGGATCGAAGTCAGGGAAAAAAGAAAAAGAGGTGAGAAGCAGTGGGAGAATTCTTGGAAAAGTTCACAGGCAGCATAAGCGCAGGCGGTTCCGCCCCTCCAAAATGGTTCCGCCGGGACAATCTGCTGATTCTGGTGCTGTTAGGTGTTCTTTTGTTTATCGTCGCCCTTCCGGTGAAAAAAGAAGATCCTGCGACAACGGATACAGGCACGGAGATCACAGAGCAGTACAATGCCGGAATTTTCACATCTTCCGGAACGGAAGATGCGACACAGCAGGATGCAATGGAGGTCGGAACCAGGGCGGTAACGGCAGGAAGCACGGAGGAATATACCACCTATCTGGAGGAAAAGCTTAAAAAAATGCTGGAATCCGTCCGGGGTCTGGGAGAAGTGGAAGTCATGATCACACTGGAATCCTCGGAGGAGAGGATCGTGGAGAAAGACATGACTGCGGAACGATCCCAGACAGAGGAACAGGATTCCGCGGGAGGAACCCGCACGTTAAGTTCTTCTAATACCGGATATCAGACGGTGTATCAGGATGGCAGTCAGGGTTCCCCCTTTGTGGTGAAGACGATTACCCCCAAGGTAGAGGGAGTCCTGGTGGTGGCGGAAGGAGCCGGAAAAGGCAATATGACCGGTGAGATCACCCAGATCGCCCAGGCGCTTTTTGGCGTGGAAGCCCATAAAGTCAAGGTGTTGGAAAAATAAACCGCAGGAAACATATCCGCACAGAAGGGTACATACAATAGAGTATAAAATCAAGAAGGCAGATACAGGCCTTTGGAAAAGGGGAACGCAGTGAAAAACTTAATTAAGAAGAATCAGCTTATGATTACCGCACTTGCCATTATGATAGCCATTGCAGGTTATCTGCAATT
>DJEP01000020.1:50425-79035 GCA_002431915.1 Lachnospiraceae bacterium UBA5895
TGCAGTGGATTCCACAGATATTGTCACAGATATCGAAAGTCTGGATTCGGATGTGGAGATCGTCATGGAGGACTATTTGGATGAGGATATGCAGGTGGCAGAGGCAACACCGGACGAGGGGGAGATCCCCGGCGAGGCGGTACTGACCGGAACGAACGGAGTGGAGGTATTGTCCGCAGCGAGATTGTCCAAGGAGCAGACCAGAGCCCGGAACAAGGAGACCTTGCTGGAGATCATTAACAGTACGGAACTTGGTGATGCCCAGAAACAGGAAGCCGTGGACAGTATGGTACATATGACGGAGATCGCAGAAAAAGAAGCCGCAGCGGAGGTACTGCTGCAGGCGAAGGGATTTAGCGAAGCTGTGGTCAGCATCAACGGGGATGCCGTGGATGTGGTGGTCAATGCGGCGGAGCTTAGCGATGTGCAGCGGGCACAGATCGAAGATATTGTAAAAAGAAAGACGGATATTGCGGCGGAAAATATCGTCATCAGTACCATTGCTCAGTGATATTTTTGTGTACATAAGGGGAAAATTATGTTATGATACCAAGGGTCGAGAATCTCAGGATGCTTTTGCAAGCTTGCTTGCAAGAGCATCCTGAGATTCGAGAGCCTTGGTATCATAATAACCTGGAATAGCATGCAAGCAGCCATTTTTCATGGAAAATGCGCGAATGAGGAATGTATATGAAGAGAGTCTTTTTAATTGTATTGGACAGCTTCGGTATCGGTGAAATGCCGGATGCCGCAGCTTACGGTGACATCCATGTAAATACACTGGGGAGCGTGTCCAAGAGCCCTTATTTTCATATGGAAAATATGAAAAACATGGGTCTGTTTAACATCGACGGTGTGGAAGTCGGAGAGAAGACAGCACATCCCACGGCTGCGTATGCCCGTATGACGGAGCGCTCCAGAGGAAAGGATACCACCATCGGGCACTGGGAGATTGCAGGCATCTATTCTCCCAAGCCCCTGCCCACCTATCCGGACGGCTTCCCCGAGGAAGTACTGGAGGAGTTCCGGATCCGTACCGGCAGAGACGTTCTGTGCAACAAGCCTTATTCCGGCACGCAGGTCATTGCGGATTACGGGGACGAGCATGTGCGTACCGGCAAGCTGATCGTATATACTTCCGCAGACAGTGTGTTCCAGATCGCTGCCCATGAGGATGTGGTTCCTGTGGAACAGTTATATGATTACTGCCGTATCGCGAGACAGATTTTACAGGGCGAACACGGCGTGGGACGTGTTATTGCCAGACCTTTCATCGGTGAGAGCGGACACTATACCCGTACCCCCAGAAGACATGATTTTTCCCTGCTGCCTCCCGCAGTTACCATGTTAGACCAGCTGAAGGCTGCCGGCAGGGATGTCATTGCTGTGGGCAAGATTCAGGATATTTTCGTTGGCAAGGGAATTACCGAGCATGTATACACTTCCGGCAATGCAGAAGGTATCGAGCGGACTTTGGAATATCTGGATAAGGATTTCGAGGGACTCTGCTTTATTAATTTAGTAGATTACGATATGCTCTACGGTCACAGAAGAGATGTGGACGGTTATGCGAAGGCACTGGCTTATTTTGATGAGAAGCTTCCTGAGATTCAGGCGATGATGGGACCCGAGGATATTCTGATGATCACGGCAGACCACGGCTGCGATCCCGCTTATACGGCCACCACGGATCACACCAGAGAATATACCCCGTTTATCATGTACGGTGCCCCTGTGACACCGGGCAGCCGCGGAACGAGACCGACCTTTTCCGATATCGGAGCTACCGTACTGGATTATTTCGGAATGAAACCGGAGTTTGAAGGAAATTCTGCGCTGAAGGCAGACCCGTCGTAGGCGGCAGCTTTTGGAACAGATTCCCAAGGATTCAGAATCACCTTTGTAGAAAAACATTTCGCAGAGTTCTGAATGGCTACACAGATTTTTGATATATTTGGAGGACTATAGTAGTGAGCAATAATTATACAGAAGAGATCAATCGCCGTCGTACTTTTGCCATTATCTCCCACCCGGATGCCGGTAAGACGACCCTGACCGAGAAGTTCCTGCTCTACGGAGGAGCCATCAATCTGGCGGGAAGCGTAAAAGGTAAGGCAACCGCAAGACATGCGGTGTCCGACTGGATGCAGATCGAGAAGGACAGAGGTATCTCCGTAACTTCTTCCGTACTGCAGTTTGAATATGACGGTTATTGCATCAATATCCTGGATACCCCGGGACATCAGGACTTCTCTGAGGATACGTATCGTACCCTGATGGCAGCGGATTCCGCAGTCATGGTCATCGATGCGTCCAAGGGTGTCGAGGCACAGACCAGAAAGCTGTTCAAAGTCTGTGTCATGCGTAAGATCCCTATTTTTACCTTTATTAACAAAATGGACCGTGAGGCAAGAGATACCTTTGAACTGTTAGATGATATCGAGAAGGAGCTGGGCATTGCCACCTGTCCCATCAACTGGCCCATCGGTTCGGGTAAGGAATTCCAGGGTGTCTATGACCGTGAGAAAAAGTGTGTGATCGCTTATTCCGATACCGAGAAGGGAACGAAGGAGGGAACCTCCACCGAGATTCCCATTCAGGATGAAGAACATCTGAAGGAACTGATCGGAGAGGACGCGGCGGACAAGCTGTTAGGCGAAGTGGAACTGTTGGACGGTGCCAGCGCAGAGTTTGATTTAGACGAAGTGCAGAAGGGTAACCTGACCCCCGTATGTTTCGGATCCGCTCTGACCAACTTCGGTGTGGAGATTTTCTTAAAGCATTTCCTGAATATGACCACCACACCTCTGCCCAGAAAAGCGGACATCGGCATGATCAATCCTACAGAGCATGAGTTCAGCGCCTTTGTATTCAAGATCCAGGCGAATATGAACAAAGCCCACAGAGACCGTATTGCATTTATGCGTATCTGCTCAGGCAAATTCGATGCCAACATGGAAGTGCGTCATGTGCAGGGCAATAAGGTGATGAGATTATCCCAGCCCCAGCAGATCATGGCGGATGAACGTAAGATCTTAAATGAGGCTTATGCCGGAGATATTATCGGTGTGTTCGATCCCGGTATTTTTTCCATCGGAGATACCTTGTGCATGCCCAAGGAGAAGTTCCGGTACGAAGGGATTCCTACCTTCGCACCGGAGCATTTCGCGAGAGTGCGCCAGGTGGATACCATGAAGAGAAAACAGTTCGTCAAGGGCGTGGAGCAGATCGCTCAGGAAGGTGCCATCCAGATCTTCCAGGAGTTCAACACCGGTCTGGAAGAGATCATCGTAGGCGTAGTCGGTGTACTGCAGTTCGATGTATTAAAGTACCGTCTGGAGAATGAATACAATGTGGAGATCCGTCTGGAGAACCTGCCTTATGAGCATATCCGCTGGATCGAGAACAAGGATGAGATCGATCTTGCCAAGCTGTCCGGTACTTCCGACATGAAGAAGGTTAAGGACATGAAGGGAAATCCTTTGCTTCTGTTCGTTAATTCCTGGAGCATTGGCATGACTCTGGACCGTAACAAAGGACTGGTGCTGACGGAGTTCGGACGCAACTAATACCGGAAATATACCTGAGAGAACGAGATAACACATGTGCAGGGGATAGAATGCGGGAAATGTTTCAGGGAAGATTTAAAAAAATATATATGGTACTTTTCATGCTGCTGTTTCTGACAGGATGTTCCCCGGAGGAGATCCTGGCGGAAGTGCCGCAGACCATCGTACTGCCAGAGGCGCAGATCGACAGTCTGCCCGGACAGGAAGCGGAGGAGACGACCGCAGAAAGCGACCATACAGAGAGCTGTTCCCTCTTGGAGGAGGGAGGCTCTCGTTTTGCATACGAGAGTCTGGACGCACAGGAACAGATCTGGTACGGAGAGATCGAGCAGACACTGGGAGAGATGACGGATACGGTAAAACTGTCCACAGAGCCTATCGGGCAGGGGCTGGACGAGCAGGACATCGACCGGATCTTTCAGTGTGTGCTGATCGATCATCCCGAGATCTTTTATACTACGGGATACACCTACACCAAATATTCCAGAGGGGACCGGACGGTAGGAATCGATTTTGCGGGAACCTATTCGATGTCCCGGGAAGAAGCGGTGGAAAAGGCGGAAGAGATCCGCGGGAGGGCTTCGGAATGGCTGGCGGATATCCCTGAGGATGCATCGGAATATGATAAAGTAAAAGCAGTCTATGAGAAAATCATATTTTTCACCAATTATGATCTGGATGCCTCGGACAATCAGAACATTGCCTCGGTATTTTTAGGGAATTCTTCGGTCTGTCAGGGATATGCCAAAGCGACACAGTATCTGCTGAACCGTCTGGGAGTGATGTGCACGCTGGTACAGGGAACGGTGGACACCGGGGAGGCACATGCCTGGAATCTGGTGCGGGTGGACGGCGACTATTATTATGTGGATACGACCTGGGGAGATGCCTCCTACCGCATGGAGAATGGCAGCGGGCAGGAAGAATTACCGGAGATCAATTACGATTATCTGTGTGTGACCACGCAGGATCTGCTTCGTACCCACCGCATCGAAAGTGTGGTAAACATGCCGGAATGTACTGCCACGCAGGCAAATTACTATGTCAGGGAAGGTGCGTATTTTACGGCATATGACGCAGAACAGATGCAGAGCATCTTTGACAGGGCATGGGAGAGCGGCAGGACGGAGATTACATTAAAATGCGCGGATGAGGAATGCTACCGGGAGATCTGCGGGGTGCTGATCGATGAGCAGGAGATCTTTTCCTATATGCCGGAAAACAGCGGTACCATTGCTTATGCGCAGAATGGCAAACAATTATCCTTGACTTTTTGGGTGACAAATGAATAAGGATTTGGTATACTGTAACTAATTAGTTATTATTAGGAGGATCAGCTATCATGGAAAAAGAAATAGATAAGAAGAACCTGGTATTAAAGGAAGATGAGAGCATCGGTACCGTACAGATCGCAGATGATGTAGTAGCAATGATCGCATCCCTGGCAGCTACCGAAGTAGACGGTGTCAGCGCCATGGCAGGCAATATCACCAACGAACTCATGAGCAAGGTAGGCGTGAAGAATCTTACCAAGGGCGTTAAGGTGGAAGTACAGGACAAGAATGTGACCGTGGATCTGGCAGTGACCATGGAGTACGACTACAACATCCCCACCACCTGCCAGGCAGTACAGCAGAAGGTGAAGAATGCCATCGAGTATATGACAGGACTGACCTGCTCAGATGTAAACATCCGCATTGCCGGTGTGAACATGAAGAAGGACAAATAAGAGGAATTACAGGAAGATATTATGGGAAGACACGAGCAGAGAGAACAGGTTTTCAAACTTTTATACCGTGTGGAGTTTCATGCACCGGAAGATATGCCGGAACAGATCGCATTGTTCCGCGAGAATAACGAGGAAGTTCCTTCCTGGCAGGATGCGGATGCCATTGCAGTCCGTTTCGAGAAGATTAAGGACAAGATTCCGGAACTTGATAAGCTGTTGAATGAGAATACCGAAGGCTGGGATACCACCCGCGTGGGCAAGGTAGAACTTGCAGTGTTACGTCTGGGTGCGTACGAACTGCACTATGATGACGATATCCCGGACGGGGTAGCAATCAACGAGGCGGTAGAGATCGCCAAAAAATACGGTCAGGAGAGCTCCGGCGGATTTGTCAATGCGATCCTTGCCAAGATTATGAAATCCGGTGAGTAGGATACAGAATGTAATCAGCGTAAGACAACTGAATACGTACATTAAAAATATGTTCACGCAGGATTACTTTTTACAGACGGTGTTTGTAAAAGGTGAGGTAAGCAACTGTAAATACCATCCCTCTGGACATATTTATTTTACGTTAAAGGATTCTGCCAGTGCCCTGAACTGTATTATGTTCGCGGGAGACCGCAAGGGGATTGCGTTCCGGCTGACGGAAGGACAGCAGGTAATTGCAAGGGGCAGTGTGAGTGTATTTGAGCGTGACGGCAGATACCAGCTGTATGTGAAGGAAGTAACCTTAGACGGTGCCGGTGCCCTATATGAAAAATACGAACAGTTAAAGCGGGAGCTGGCGGAAGAGGGCATGTTTGCCCCGGAGTATAAGCAGCCCATTCCGAAGTACATTCATACCCTGGGTGTGGTGACGGCGGATACCGGCGCGGCAGTGCGGGATATCATACAGATCGCCACCAGACGTAACCCCTATGTACAGATCATTTTATATCCGGCACTGGTACAGGGGGCTTCGGCAGCGCCTTCTATTGTGAACGGGATCCGGGCACTGGAGAGACAGGGCGTGGATGTCATGATCGTGGGACGTGGCGGCGGATCCATAGAGGATCTGTGGGCGTTTAATGAGAGAATGGTAGCACAGGCGGTATTTGACTGTACAGTGCCCATTATCTCGGCGGTAGGACATGAGACCGATACCACGATTATCGATTATGTATCGGATCTGCGGGCACCGACACCGTCCGCGGCGGCGGAACTGGCGGTGACGTCGGTGAGTGATATCGATCAGGAGATCCTGGGCGGACAGGAGAGGCTGTACCGGCAGATGGACAGGGTGCTGCGGCGCAAGAAGCAGCAGGCGGAACAGATGGAGATGCGCTTGAAATATTTAAGCCCGACCAACCGCATCCGTGAGAAGAGAACTTACAGCATACAGCTGGAAGACCGGTTACAGAACCGGATGCAGGATGTGTTACGTGACCGCAGGCACACCCTGGCACTTTATATTGAGCGAATGAAGGCAGTCTCACCGTTAGAGAAGTTGAACAGTGGTTTCTCCTATGTGGAAGATACGAATGGAAAAAATATTCGTTCCGTGACACAGGTGAAGGAAGGCGACAGCCTGCGGATCCGGGTAAGTGACGGCATGATCGATACCAAAGTGGAACAGGTGCAGCAGGAAGACAGATTCACCGTGTGATCCGATGAAGAGGACCATGGACGGAGGTATTAAATTTTGGCTGGAAAAAAGAAAACAGAAGAACAGGAACAACGCAGCCTGGAAGAGAATTTTTCCGAACTGGAGGAGCTGATAGAACAGCTGGAAGCAGAGGATATTTCTCTGGAGGATGCGTTTACGGCATACAGTAAGGGAATGAATGTCCTGAAACAATGCAATGAACAGATCGACCGGGTGGAGAAGCAGGTCATGAAGCTGAACGAAGAGGGGGCACTGGAGCCTCTGGATCCACAGTAAACATACCGGCAGGAAGAGGAAGGATGGCATTGACATGGAAGAAACGATATTCAGACAGGAATTACAGAAGAGAACGGCAGCCATTGAGGAACTGCTGAAGGAATATCTTCCGGCGGAGGAAGGATATCAGAGGACGGTCATAGAAGCCATGAATTACAGCCTCATGGCAGGAGGCAAAAGACTGCGCCCCATGCTGATGCAGGAGACATACCGGATGCTCGGCGGCAAGGATGCTATCATAGAGCCTTTCATGGCAGCCATCGAGATGATCCATACATATTCGCTGGTGCACGATGACCTTCCAGCCATGGACAATGATGAATACCGCAGAGGCCGTAAGACCACCTGGTCCGTATATGGCGACGGTATGGGTGTGTTAGCCGGTGACGGACTGCTCAATTATGCTTTTGAGACTGCAATCCGTGCTTTTCCGGCGCACGCAGTGGGAGAACCGGTGGATGAGAATTATCCGAGAGTAGCTTCCGCACTGAACATTTTAGCCCGTAAGGCGGGAATCTACGGCATGATCGGCGGACAGAACGCAGACATTGAGGCGGAGGAACAGACGATGCCCCTGACTACGGAGCAGATTCTGTTCATTCATGCCAACAAAACAGCAGCCCTGATCCAGTCGGCAATGACCATCGGCGCCACGCTGGCAGGAGCCACGGATGAGGAGATCGCAGCACTGGAGCTGTGTGCCTACAATGTCGGCATCGCATTTCAGATCCAGGACGATATTCTGGATGTGATAGGAGACAGCAGGGAGCTTGGTAAAGCCACCGGCAGCGATGCACAGAATCATAAGCAGACCTATGTGACATTACACGGACTGGAGGAATCCGGCAGGGAAGTGGAACGGCTTACCGGGGAAGCGGTAGCGGTTTTAGATGGTTTCTCGGGAGAACATGAATTCCTGAAGGAACTGTTACTGCATCTGGTCCACAGAACAAAATAGCAGAGGAAAAGCGAATGTTACTGGATAAAATCGAAAAAGCAAATGATATTAAAAAGATAGATAAATCGGACTACGGGGAACTGGCGGAGGAAATCCGGCAGTTCCTGATCGAGAAGATCAGTGTCACCGGAGGACACTTGGGCTCCAATTTAGGAGCGGTGGAACTGACCATGGCACTGCATCTGGCACTGAATCTCCCGGAGGACAAGATCATCTGGGATGTAGGGCACCAGTCTTATACCCACAAAATATTAACGAGCCGCAAGGACGGTTTCGATGTCTTACGCCAGTTCCATGGCATGAGTGGGTTCCCCAAGAGAAAAGAAAGCAGATTTGACGCATTTGATACCGGACACAGTTCCACCTCCATATCCGCAGGACTGGGACTGGTGAAGGCGAGAGATCTCAAAGGGGAAAAGTCTACCATTGTATCCGTAATCGGAGACGGGTCTCTCACCGGAGGCATGGCATACGAAGCACTGAACAATGCAGCCAAGCTGGAGACCAATTTTATCGTAATCCTCAATGATAACAATATGTCCATCTCCGAAAATGTAGGCGGCGTATCCAAATATCTGAACAATATCCGAACCGCCACCGGCTATCTGGATCTGAAGGAAGGCATCTACAATGCCCTGAAGAGCAGACCCGGAGGAGACGGTATTGTTAACCGTATCCGCCGTGCCAAGAGCAGTTTTAAGCAGTTGGTGATCCCCGGCATGTTTTTTGAGGATATGGGAGTGACTTATTTAGGTCCTGTGGACGGACATGATATCGAGGGACTGATCAAGGTCATTGAAGAAGCCAAAAGAGTCAAGGGCGCGGTGCTGATCCACGTGCTGACCAAGAAAGGCAAGGGCTACGGTCCTGCGGAGAAGCATCCCGCCAGATTCCACGGAGCGGAGCCTTTTGATATCGAGACGGGAATCCCTTCCCATCCCCGCACCGTGGCGAATTACACCGATGTATTTTCCACCGTTATGTGCAAACTGGGACAGCGGGATGAACGGGTGGTAGCCATTACGGCAGCCATGCCGGACGGCACCGGACTCAAAAGATTCCGTAATATGTATCCCGACCGTTTTTTTGATGTGGGGATTGCGGAAGAGCATGCGGTGACTTTCGCCGCGGGATTGGCATCCGGTGGCATGAAGCCCATCGTTGCGGTGTATTCTTCATTTTTACAGAGAGGTTACGACCAGATCCTGCATGATGTGTGCATTCAGAATCTGCCGGTGGTATTCGCCATAGACCGCGCCGGACTGGTGGGCAGCGATGGCGAGACACATCAGGGAATCTTCGATTATACGTATCTGTCAGGTATCCCCAATATGCACATCTGTGCGCCGAAGAACAAATGGGAACTGTCGGATATGATGAAGTTCGCTGTGGCACTGGAGGCTCCCATTGCGGTGCGCTATCCCAGAGGAACCGCGTATGCGGGACTGTCCGAGTACCGTGCCCCGATAGAACTTGGCAAGGCGGAGTGGATCACGAGAGAGGGCGGCATTGCCCTGTTTGCCGTAGGCAGTATGGTGAAGACCGCGGAAGAGGTGCAGGCATTACTGCATGAAAAGGGCTATGAGGCAAGTATCATCAACGCCAGATTCATCAAACCCATTGATGAAGAGGCAGTACTTTCCGCCTGCGAGGATCATGACATGATCGTGACCATGGAGGAAAATGTGTTAAGCGGCGGTTTCGGAGAAAAGGTGCTGACTTGCTTAAATGACCATGAGAAACAGGTCAAGTGTGTCATGGCGGCAATACCGGATGTCTATGTGGAACACGGCAATGTAGAACTTCTGAAAAAAGAGATCGGTCTGGATGCGGCAAGCATTACAGAGAAAATACTGGAAAAGTTATAAGAGTTACAGCAATAGGAGACGTATATGAAAGAACGACTGGATGTGATTCTGGTAGAGCAGGGCTATGCCCCTTCCAGAGAAAAGGCGAAGGCAATCATAATGTCCGGCAATGTCTATGTTAACGGACAGAAGGAAGACAAGGCAGGCACCGGATTCGATGTCAGCAAGATCAAGCTGGAAGTCAGAAATCATACCATGAAATATGTCAGCCGCGGAGGTCTGAAGCTGGAAAAGGCAATGGAGCAGTGGGGTTTTTTACTGGACGGCATGATCTGCATGGATATCGGTGCATCCACCGGCGGCTTCACGGACTGTATGCTTCAGAACGGTGCCACGAAGGTGTATTCCGTAGATGTGGGACAGGGACAGTTAGCCTGGAAGCTGCGTAACGATGAGCGGGTAGTATGCATGGAACAGACCAATTTCCGCTATGTGACCCCGGAGGATATACCGGATGCGCTGAATTTCGCCAGCGTGGATGTGTCCTTCATCTCCCTGACCAAGATCCTGATCCCGGCGAGGAATCTGTTAAAGACCGGAGGGCAGATGGTATGTCTGATCAAGCCCCAGTTTGAGGCGGGCAGAGGCAAGGTCGGTAAAAACGGCGTAGTGAGAGAACCACGGATCCACGAAGAGGTGATCCGCAAAATCATCGATTATGCGGACAACATCGGATTCGAAGTGCTGCATCTGGAATATTCTCCCATCAAAGGACCGGAAGGCAATATCGAATACCTGCTGCATATCCGTAAGCCGGAAGAAATCTCCGAAGAAAAACTGACCCTGACCGAGCATGAGGCGGAGAGCACCTTACAGACCATCATAGAGGAAAAGACCGGATTGTCCTACACCCCGGAGTGGGACGCTGTCATTAAGGGTATCGTAGATAATTCTCATACACTGTAACAGGCAAGGAGTGTAGGAAGCTATGAAGCATTTTCTGATATATACGAATAAGCATAAGGATCAGGAGCTTACGACCACGAAACGAATCCAGAAGTATCTGGAATCCAAAGGCTGTACCGTGAAGTTAAAGGTCAAGGAATCCGACTGGAAAGAAGAAACAGATTCAGGGGCGGAAGAGGAAGCGACGGATATCCCCCTGGATGTGGACTGCATGATCGTGCTGGGCGGTGACGGTACGGTGCTGCAGGCTGCCAGAGAGACGAAAAAGATCCTGGTGCCCATCATCGGCGTGAATCTGGGAACTGTGGGCTACATGACGGAGATCGAACTGTCCGGACTGGAGGAAGCTCTGGATCGTCTGATCCGGGATGATTATAAGAAGGAACGCCGGATGATGCTGAACGGCAAAGTATGCTGTGCGGACGGCACTGTGTCGGAAGGCTGGGCATTGAATGATATTGTCATCTCCCGAAGCGGCTCCTTACAGATCATAGAATTTAACATCTATGTCAACGGACAGCTGCTAAATCATTACAAGGCGGACGGAATGATCGTGACCACCCCTACGGGATCCACAGGATATAATCTGTCGGCGGGAGGACCGTTAGTAGAGCCCAAGGCGAAGCTGATCACCCTGACACCGATCTGCCCCCACAGTCTTAACCAGAGAAGTATCATATTGTCTCCGGAGGATGAGATCGTTATAGAGATCCCGGGAGGCAGAGAGGGCAAGAGCCAGACCGTGGAAGCCAATTATGACGGAAGCCACAAGGTGACCATGTGTACCGGAGATCACATCCGTATCGTGCAGTCGGAAAAAATCACGGAATTTATCCAGCTGAACCAGGTCAGTTTCCTGGATGTGTTGCATCGTAAAATGAGAGATTCCTGACGAATTGTCGCAAGAAAGGCATGAGGTTAAGATGAAGAAGACCAGACATCGCAAGATCGTGGAGATCATAGAAAAAAGAGATGTGGAGACCCAGGAGGAACTGGCGGGTTATCTGAAAGAAGCGGGATTTACGGTGACCCAGGCCACAGTGTCCAGAGATATCCGGGAACTGAAGCTCTCCAAGGTACCTACCGGAGGCGGCAAACAGAAATACGTGATCCTCAGACAGGATGACAGCCACATGGGAGACAAATATATCCGGGTATTAAGAGATGGATTCGTCTCTATGGATATGGCACAGAACATACTGGTGATCAAGACCGTGTCCGGCATGGCAATGGCGGTGGCGGCGGCACTGGATGCGCTGAAATTCTCCGAAGTGGTGGGATGCATCGCCGGAGATGATACCATCATGGTAGCGGTGCGTACCGTGGAAGACACCCAGATCCTTATGGATAAGATCCATCTGATGATAGAAAGATAGACAGGGGGAAATACATGCTTCGCAGTTTACATGTGAAAAATCTGGCTCTCATCCGGGAGACAGAGGTAGAATTCGGAGAAGGACTGAATATACTGACAGGAGAGACCGGTGCCGGTAAATCCTTACTGATTGGATCGGTGAATCTGGCACTGGGAGGAAAGTTCGAGAAAGACATGCTCAGACGGGGAGAAGAGAGCGGTCTGGTGGAACTGGTTTTCGACTGTGAGCAAGAGCGGCTTGCGGAAAAGTTAAAAAGCATGGACCTGGAGCCTTCGGAGGACGGCACAGTGATCTTAAGCAGAAAGCTTTCCTCCGGGAAAAGTATCTGCCGCATCAACGGAGAGACTGTGACGGCAAAGCAGATGAAGGAGCTTTCGGAACTGCTGATCGATATTCACGGGCAGCATGAGCACCAGTCTCTGTTAAATAAGAAAAAACACATGGAGATCCTGGATGCCTATGCCGGAGAGGAATTCGTGAAATGTGCAGGACGCGTAAGCACACTGTATCATGAGTGTGCTACACTGGAGAAAAAGATCGCGGAAGAGACGCTGGATGAGACATCCCGGAACAGAGAACAGTCTCTGGCGGAATTTGAGCTAAGAGAGATTGCAGATGCCGGATTACAGCCCGGAGAGGACGAAGAATTAGAGCAGGCGTACCGCAAGATGGCGAACAGCCGTAAGATTGCGGAGAATCTGGCAGAGAGCTACCGCCTCAGCGGTAGTGACGCCGAGGACGGCGCCGGGAATTCCCTAAGCAGAGCCCTTCGGGCACTGCGCAGCGTGACCATGTATGATCCTGCGCTGGAACAGATGGAAGAACAGCTGGCGGAGGTGGAGAGTCTCCTGGCGGATTACAATCATGATGTATCGGAATATATGTCGGATCTGGAATTGGACGAAGCGGATTTCAGAAGTACCGAAGAGCGGTTGAACACCGTCAATCATCTGAAGGGAAAATACGGCAATTCCATCGGGGAGATCTTAAAGTACAAAGAAGAAAAAGAAGCTTATCTGGAAAAACTGGCGGATTATGATGCCTATATGCAGAAACTGCATGCGGAATGGGAGAAAAAGCAGACGCTGCTTACAAAAGCCTGTGAAGAGCTGTCCAAAATCCGTCAGAAAAATGCAGTGATGCTGACACAGAAATTAAAGGATGCGCTGATTAACCTGAATTTTCTGACGGTGGAATTCGACATCGCGGTCAGACCCGGTCAGACCATTACGGCGAAAGGTTACGATGATGTGGAATTTCTGATCTCCACCAACCCCGGAGAGAGCCTGAAGCCTCTAAGCCAGGTAGCCAGCGGCGGTGAATTGTCCCGTATCATGTTAGCCATCAAGACTGTGCTGGCGGGACGGGATGAGATCGATACACTGATCTTCGATGAAATTGACACCGGTATCAGCGGCAGAACCGCATGGAAGGTAGCAGAACAGCTGAGCGTCCTCTCAGGGGCACATCAGGTCATCTGCATCACACATCTGCCCCAGATCGCAGCCATGGCGGATGTGCATTTCGTCATCGAGAAGAGCAGCACGGACGATATGACCATCACAGATATTCAGAAAGTGGCTGATGAAGAAAGCCTGGCAGAACTGGCGAGACTCCTTGGCAGCGATGCCCTCACCGAAGCGGCGCTGTCTAACGCAAAAGAAATGAAAGAACAGGCGAATGCGTTTAAAGAAGCCCGATAAGGGAAATGCTATAGTGGAATATCGGAATACACGAAAAGGATGAAGAATGACTTCATCCTTTTCTTTTGTGCAAATTCAACCAAAATAAGTCACCATATTTGTGAATAAAATGATTGAATTTGACCGAATATGAAGATATAATAACAACATAAGAACACGATAGGAAACAGACAGGAGGATTAGAAATGATTTGTACTGTGACATTCAATCCGTCACTGGATTACATCGTATCCGTGGATGACTTTCAGCTGGGAATGACGAACAGAACCTCATCAGAGCTGATTCTTCCGGGAGGAAAGGGGATCAACGTCTCCATTGTTCTGAAGAATCTGGGACTGGATTCCACGGCACTCGGATATGCGGCGGGATTCACCGGAGACGAACTGATCCGAAGATTGAACGAATTTGGCGTAAATTCCGACTTCATCAAAATCAGTCATGGAATGACAAGAATCAACCTGAAGCTGAAAAGCATCGACGGAACAGAGATCAACGGCTGTGGACCGGACATTGATGCACAGGCGCTGGAACAACTGATGGAGAAGATCGACCGACTGGGCGAAGGTGATGTATTGGTGCTGGCGGGAAGCATTCCGTATACCATGCCGGATGACATGTATCAGAGGATCCTGGAGCGGATCCAGGGCAGAGGAGTGCTGACGGTGGTAGATGCTACCAGAGATCTGTTAGTCAAGGTATTGCCGTACCATCCGTTCCTGGTAAAACCCAACAATCACGAGCTGGGAGATATCTTCGGTGTGAAGCTTTCCACCAGAGAGGAAGTCATTCCTTACGGTAAAAAGTTACAGGAAATGGGAGCACAGAACGTATTGATCTCCATGGCAGGCGAGGGAGCTGTATTGATCGCGGCGGATGGACAATGCCTGGAAGCTCCGGCACCGAAGGGAAAGTTAGTCAACGGTGTAGGTGCGGGAGATTCCATGGTAGCCGGATTCCTCACCGGATGGATCGAAGAGAAGAATTACGCACATGCCTTCTGCATGGGAATTGCAGCGGGAAGCGCCAGTGCTTTTTCCGAGAATCTGGCAACCAAAGAAGAAGTCCTGCAGGTATTGAAACAGGTAAAATAGCAACAAAACAATAAAAAAGAAACTATAAAAAAGAGAGGATGGGTTACAATATGAGAATTACGGATTTACTGGACAAAAGAAGTATTTCCCTGGATGCAGCTCCTGCTGACAAAAAGGCAACACTGGATATGGCAGTGGAGCTGATGGCAAAAAGCGGAAAGCTTGCGGATGTAGAGCAGTATCGTGCACAGGTCTATGCCAGAGAGGAAGAGAGCACTACGGGAATCGGCGAAGGCATTGCAATCCCTCACGGTAAATGTGAAGCGGTGAAGACTCCCGGACTGGCAGCTATGGTGATTAAAAACGGTGTGGATTACGATTCCTTAGACGGCGAACCGGTGACACTGCTTTTCCTGATTGCTGCACCAAATACCAAGGACAACGTACATCTGGATGTACTGAGCAAATTGTCCGTTATGCTGATGGATGAGAATTTCACCGCATCTTTAAGAAATGCCAAAAGTGTGGACGAATTTTTACAGATCATCGATGCGGCAGATGAGAGTGCAAAGAGCATTGACGACAGATTAAGTGATACCGGCATTACCACCGAAGGGAAAAAGAGCTTTAAGCTCCTGGCAGTGACCTCCTGCCCGACCGGAATCGCTCACACCTATATGGCAGCGGAAGCACTGGAGAAGGCTGCAAAAGCAGCAGACTGCCAGATCAAGATCGAGACCAGAGGCTCCGCCGGTGCGAAAAATGTACTGACCGCGGAAGAGATCGCCGTAGCGGACTGCATCATCGTAGCCGCCGATGCGAAAGTTCCCATGGATCGTTTTGACGGCAAGAAAGTCATCAGCTGTCAGGTCTCCGACGGTATCAGCAAAGCAGATAAATTAGTACAGCAGGCAGTAAGCGGTGAGGTAAAAGTATTCCACGGAGAGGGCGGTGAAGTGAAAGCAGCGGTAACCGGCAAGGAGAGTGCAGCACATAAGATCTACACCCAGCTGATGAACGGTGTATCCCATATGCTTCCCTTCGTTGTAGGCGGCGGTATCCTCATTGCCATTGCCTTCCTGATCGATGGCCTGAGCATTGATATCAATGCCTTACCCGCAGATCAGAGAGGTAACTTCGGTACCATCACTCCCGTAGCGGCAATGTTCAAAAACATCGGCGGCGTTGCATTTGGTCTGATGCTTCCGGTACTGGCGGGCTTCATCGGCATGGCGATCGGTGACAGACCGGCACTGGCGCTCGGCTTCGTGGGCGGCATGATGGCAGCGAATGGCAAGTCCGGATTCCTGGGAGCACTGGTGGCAGGATTCTTAGCAGGCTATCTGATTCTCGGTCTTCGCAAGATCTGTGATAAGCTTCCCGATGCCATTGAGAAACTGGCACCGGTACTGATCTACCCGGTAGTAGGTATCCTGATTATGGGTCTGGCAATGAACTTCGTAGTAGAACCGATCATGGGGGGGATCAATACAGGACTGAACAACTTTTTAAGCGGTATGGGAGACTCCAGCCGAATCGTACTGGGACTGACCCTGGGCGGCATGATGGCAATCGATATGGGTGGTCCCTTCAACAAGGCAGCTTATGTATTCGGAACCGCAGCAATCACCGCAGGCAACTACGACATTATGGCAGCGGTTATGATCGGAGGTATGACTCCTCCCTGTGCTATTGCGCTGGCAACCCTGCTATTTAAGAATAAGTTCACCAAGGAAGAGAGAGATGCAGGTCCTACCAACTTCATCATGGGTCTGGCATTCATCACGGAAGGTGCCATTCCTTTTGCAGCATCCGATCCCTTACATGTACTTCCTTCCTGCATTATCGGTTCTGCACTGGCAGGTGCACTGTCCATGGCATTCCACTGCACACTGATGGCTCCTCACGGCGGAATCTTCGTATTCCCTGTAGTGGGAAATGCACTGATGTATCTGGTAGCATTGGTGGCAGGTACGGTGGTATCCGCATTACTGCTTGGTGTATTAAAGAAAAAGGTAGCATAAAAACGGAATAAGTTTTAAAATAGAAAAGGAGAAAAACAATGAAAGAATTCAAATATGTTATCACAGATCCCGAAGGTATCCACGCACGTCCCGCAGGAGAACTGGTAAAGGCAGCCAAGGAATTTACCAGTAATATTACCCTGACCAAGGATGGCAAGACCGGCGACTGCAAGAGAATCTTCGGTATCATGGGGCTGGCAGTCAAGGCGGGCAACGAGATTACACTGACCTTCGACGGTGAGGATGAGGAAGCAGCTTATACGGCAGTAACGGAATTTGCAAAAGCAAACCTTTAAGACAGAGAAATCACAATCGTCAGGAGAGGAGAAACGTCATGGAAGTCTACCAGGGAAAAAGCGTATTCGGCGGAATCGCCATCGGCAGAATCAGTGTTCATAAAAAGGACGAACAACAGGTAAAACGCGTCAAGATCGAAGATCCCGAACAGGAGATCGAACGTTACAGACAGGCAAAACAGACTGCCATGGAACAGCTGCAGGGACTGTACCAGAAGGCTCTGAAGGAAGTGGGAGAAGCCAATGCCGCTATTTTCGAGATCCACCAGATGATGCTGGAAGATGATGACTATAATGAATCTGTGGAGAACATCATCCGTATGCAGCAGGTGAATGCAGAATATGCGGTGGCTTCCACCGGAGATAATTTTTCACAGATGTTTGCTTCCATGGAGGATGACTACATGAGAGCCAGATCTGCGGATGTCAAGGATATCTCGGAGCGGGTATTAAGTGTACTGGGCGGAAGAACGGCTGGTGCGGTAGCCTCCGAAGAGCCGGTGATCATCGTGGCAGACGACCTGGCTCCCTCCGAGACGGTTCAACTTAACAAGGACCTTGTACTTTCCTTCGTGACCGTACACGGTTCTGTGAACTCTCATACGGCGATCCTTGCCCGTACCATGAGTATTCCGGCACTGATCGGCACAGATATTCCTTTAAGTGAGGAAATTGATGGGAAGTTTGGCATTGTAGACGGACGATGCGGCTGCATCTATGTGGATCCCGACGAAGAGACGTTAGGCAAAATGCAGCAGTTGAAGCAGGAGGAGCAGGAGAAGAAAGAACTGCTCCAGACCCTGAAGGGAAGAGAGAATGTCACTATTGACGGTAAGAAGATCATGCTCTATGCTAATATAGGCAACAGCAAGGATCTGGCAGCCGTATTACAGAACGATGCCGGCGGAATCGGACTGTTCCGCAGTGAGTTTTTGTATCTGGAGAGAGAGACTTTCCCCACCGAGGAAGAGCAGTTCCAGATCTACCGCACCGTGGCGGAGACCATGGCGGGCAAGCCTGTGATCATCCGGACCCTGGACATCGGGGCAGATAAAAAATGTGACTATTTCGAGATGGAACCGGAGGAGAATCCGGCAATGGGATGTCGTGCCATCCGTATCTGCCTGACCAGACCGGAGATTTTTAAGACCCAGTTACGCGCACTATTCCGCGCCAGTGCCTTCGGCAACATCTCCATCATGTATCCCATGATTATCAGTGTGGAGGAAGTACACCGGATCAAGAAAATCGTGGCGGAAGTGAAGCAGGAACTGACAGAGCAGGGCGTGGCATTCGGAGAACCGAAGCAGGGCATTATGATCGAGACCCCCGCAGCGGTTATGATGAGCGATGAACTGGCGAAGGAAGTGGATTTCTTCAGTATCGGTACCAACGATCTGACTCAGTACACTCTTGCCATCGACAGGCAGAATCCGAAGCTGGATGCTTTTTACAATCCTCATCATCCCGCAGCATTACGCATGATACAGATGGTGGTGGACAATGCGCATAAGGCAGGCATCTGGGCAGGCATCTGCGGAGAACTGGGAGCGGATCAGACACTGACCAGACGTTTCCTTGCCATGGGTGTGGATGAATTATCCATGTCTCCCGGAAGCATTCTTCCCGTGCGGAAGATCATTCTGGAGACAGATGTGACAAAAGAAAGAGAAAACAATAATCTATGCTGACAGAACAACGTTATGACATCATTTTGAAATTATTGGAAGAGAAAAACAGCATTACGGTGGCGGAAGTTAAGGAACTGTTAAATACTTCCGAATCCACGGTACGCCGTGACATCACGGCACTGCACAATGCAGGGAAGCTGGTGAAGGTATTCGGGGGCGCAGTAGCGTGTGACCGCACCGTTTTGACCCACGAACCTACCGTAGAGCAGAAGGCAGCAGTCAACGTGGAAGCCAAGCAGCTGGTAGCAGCAAAGGCAGCATCCATGATCCAGCCGGAGGATTTCGTCTATCTGGATGCGGGAACCACTACGGCGTGTATGCTTTCGTATCTGACGGAGAAGAGTGCGACCTTCGTGACCAATGCGGTAGCCCATGCCAAAGCTCTGGCGGCGGCAGGATTCCGTGTCTATCTGGTAGGTGGAGAACTGAAAGGTTCCACCGAAGCTGTGGTAGGCAACCAGGCACTGGTGAACTTACAGAGTTATCATTTCACCAAAGGATTTTTCGGCACCAACGGCATCAGTAGACAGAACGGTCTGACCACACCGGATATGAATGAAGCCATGGTGAAAAAGACAGCCATGGGACAGTGCAGAGAATGTTTTATTCTGGCGGATCATTCCAAATTTGGCAATGTCAGTTCCGTGACTTTCGGGTCATTTCAGGGCGGTACGATCCTCACGGACAGCTGCCCCCAGGAGTATAAGAACAGCAGCAACGTGATCGTATGTGGATGATCTGGATAAAACTGTAAGATGCGTTTTCTCATGATTTCAGGTTAAAAATACAAATGCGACGCACACTATACCCTATACAGCAGTAACGTAGAATGCAGTGGGGGAATGTGTATGAAGCTTTGGATCACAGAGACGGAAAAAGTAAAAAGGCAGGCAGGTGAAGATGCAGTCGTTATTTTGCAGCACTGGAAAGCAAAGGCGCACAGATTGCGGATTTACCGTGCCTGCCTTTGCGTTATGCTGCTGTTGGCAGGCGCAGGGCTTATGGGATACGGCTATTATCTGGTGGACAGCAGTATTCCTTCTGTTCTGCATGTAAGGGCGGGATCAGAAGAAGCACTGGAACTGGATATTCCCGCCAAAGGTGAGATCTTAAACGTCAGCAGGCAGGGGCAGAGCAATATTCCGGAAGGGGCGGTGAGCGTGGATTTAAGCCAGCCGGTGACCATGAAGACCGGCACCGCTGACAGCATTCAGATGCAGGTGAAGCTGTTCGGGATCCTGCCGCTCAAACAGGTAGGCATCCGGGTGATCGAAGATCAGGAACTGATCCCGGTGGGGGTGCCCATCGGAATCTATGTGAAGACCGAAGGGGTACTGGTGGTAGGTACCGGTGAGTTTCATTCTGCGGGCGGAGAAAAAGTATCACCGGCAAAAAATATTGTAAAAAGCGGTGACTATGTGTTGAAGTTAAACGGTGAGGAAGTTACCAAAAAAGATGACCTGATCTCGCGGATCGAAAACGGTGACGGCGCAGAACAGATCCTCACGATCCGCAGAGGCGAAGAATGCTTCGATGTGAAGATCTGTCCGGAGAGGGACCAAAGCGGAAAATATAAGATCGGCGTCTGGGTCCGGGACAATGCCCAGGGCGTGGGCACCATGACCTATATTGACAGCCGGGGGAATTTCGGAGCCCTGGGGCATGGCATCAACGATGTAGATACCAGCACTCTGATGGAGATGAATGACGGAACATTGTATCAGACGGAGATCATTTCGATTCAGAAGGGAACCGCCGGGCATCCGGGGGAGATGACCGGAATGATTGTCTATGCCGATGACCGGATTCTGGGGGACATTACCAGCAACAGCGTCCGGGGAATTTTTGGTAAGTGTAATAACAAAGCTCTGGCACTTGGCACGGAAGAAGCACTGCCCATCGGACTAAAACAGGAGATCGAAAAAGGTCCCGCACAGATTCTGTGTACCGTGGACGGCACCACCAGATATTACGATATTGAGATCACGGATGTGCACTTAGATCATGACAACGTAAACCGGGGAATCGAATTGAAAGTCATCGATCCGCAACTGATCGCTCTCACCGGAGGCATTGTCCAGGGCATGAGCGGCGCTCCCATTATCCAGAACGGAAAATTCATTGGAGCCGTCACCCATGTCCTCGTGCAGGACAGCACCAGAGGATACGGGATCTTTATTGAAAATATGCTGGAACAATAGATTCATGTTTACATTTTGTTTGAGTCAGGCTTTATAATCTGCTATACTGTTTTTTAGATAAGCACAGCAGAAAAGGAGAGACTCTATGACCATACAACAGCCCAGAAATCTGACGACGCTCTGTTACATCGAGCAGGATGGAAAATATCTGATGCTCCACCGGGTGAAGAAGGAAAATGACATTAACAAAGACAAGTGGATCGGCGTTGGCGGTCATTTCGAAGCGGACGAAAGCCCAGAGGACTGTGTGCTCAGGGAAGTGAAGGAAGAGACGGGCTATACCCTGACCTCCTACCGGTTCCGGGGGATCATTACCTTTTTATACCGGGATGTCTGTGAGTACATGTGCCTGTACACGGCGGATGGATTTGCAGGAGAGGCGAAGGAGTGCGACGAAGGAACACTGGAATGGGTGGACATCGACAAGGTGGAAGAACTGGATCTCTGGGAAGGGGATAAGATCTTCTTCCGGCTCCTTCGGGAGAACCGCCCCTTTTTCTCCCTGAAGCTGTCCTATGATGAAAACGGTGTCCTTCTGGATGCAGTACTGGACGGAGAAAGAATAGCGGTGACGGGGAGTGGAAATACGCCGGAGGCGGAAAGTGGGACAGTAGATTGACTTTTACGGAATTTGTACAGAACTACCACATACAGTTAAACGAACAGCAGATGCAGGCAGTACAGGCGACGGAAGGACCGGTGCTTTTGCTTGCGGTTCCCGGCAGCGGCAAGACCACGGTGCTGGTCAGCAGACTGGGATATATGATTTACTGCCTGGGGATCCGTCCGGAGGAGATCCTGACGGTGACCTATACCGTGGCGGCGACGAACGATATGCGCAGACGCTTTGCGGGGATGTTCGGAGAGGCGGATGCAGAACGGCTGGAGTTTCGTACCATTAACGGCATCTCCCAGAAGGTATTGCAATATTTTGCCTACCGGACCGGGAAGATACCGTTTCAGGTGGCAGACAAGGAAACTTCTGAGGCTGTTAAGCAATCCTTTTTGGAAGTAACGGGAAAATATGCCACGGAGAATGACATCAAGGAAACGCAGTTAGATATCACCTATGCGAAAAACATGCGCCTGACACCGGAGGAGATCCGGGAGATGGACACGGATGTGGAGAAATTTCCGGAGATCTTCCGCACCTACAATGCGAAACTCAGACAGATGCGGATGATCGATTATGACGACCAGATGATCTATGCCCTGCGGATCCTGAAGCAGTATCCGGAGGTGCTTTCTCATTTCAGAGAGCAGTACCGGTATTTCTGTGTGGACGAGGCGCAGGATACCTCGAAGATCCAGCATGATATGATTGATTTACTGGCGGCGCAGAGCCGGAATCTGTTCATGGTGGGAGATGAGGATCAGAGCATCTACGGATTCCGGGCGGCCTATCCACAGGCACTGGTGTCCTTTGAGGACAGACACCCGGGAGCGAGGATCCTTCTCATGGAGACCAATTACCGCAGCAGACAGGAGATCGTCCGAGCGGCGGATGCCCTGATCCAACGGAACAAAAACAGACATCCGAAGAAGATGACCGCCGCCAGAGAGAACGGTGGCTGCGTCATGGAGATCAAGGCAGTATCCAGACAGGGTCAGTACAATTACCTGTTAAAGGTGGCGCAGGACTGTGAACAGGAGACGGCGGTATTGTACCGGAACAACGAAAGCGCACTTCCCCTGATCGATTTGTTGGAGCGAAAAGGACTGTCTTACCGGGTGAAAAATTCGGATATGACCTTCTTTTCCCATCCGGTGGTCAACGATATCTGTGATTTTATTCAGCTATCTCTGGATCCCTGGGACGGGGAAACATTTCTTCGAATCTATTATAAAATGGGTGCCGGTATCAGCAAAATGGCAGCAACGGAAGCAGTGAATGCCAACACCAGGCGTCTGACACTGTTAGACACGGTGGCGGAGATGGACGGAGTGTCTGTTTATACCAGAAAACAGTGCAAGGCACTGGCGACCCATCTGGATAATATGAGGTATGAATCGGCGGGAAAGGCTATCTACCGGATCCTGAACTATATGGGGTATCAGGAATTCATGGATACCCACGGGCTGGACAGCGGGAAGGCGGAGATCTTAAAGGCACTGGGAGATCAGGAGAGCAGTCTGTTTGATTTCCCTGCAAGATTACAGAAACTACAGGAAATGATAAGAGGAGGCTGTGGGGATCCGAAGAGCAAATTTATCCTGTCCACGATCCATTCCAGCAAAGGTCTGGAATACACCAGAGTGTACCTGGCGGATATGCTGGCGGGAGTGATCCCTTCCCAGATCCCGCCAAGGGGCTGTAAGCCGGATTCCCCGGAGGCAAATGCCTATGAGGAAGAGAGAAGGCTTTATTATGTGGGAATGACGAGAGCAAAGGAACAGCTGTATGTATTTACCTTTGGTCCGAATCTGACCTCTGCTTTTTCCGGAGAAGTGTTTGAGAAAACAAAGCCGTTAAACGCTGTAAGAAAGACCGATACGACTGTCGGAACCAGAGGCTCGTTGCTAAAAACATCGGACAAAAGGGTGCAGAAGCTGCCTCCCAGAGAGGTGGGAGAATGTATCACAGCCTGTACGCCCGGACGGGAAGTCCTACATAAAAAATACGGAACCGGCAGGATCGTCTCTGTCTCCGGGGACAGAAGCATTGCCGAGATTCTGTTTACAGGGGATAACAGTACGAAAAAGATATCCCTCCCCATTGCCTTTTCCGGGAAGATACTTACTTTAAAAGAATAAAATAAAGCAAAAGAAACCTCCGTCAGCGTTGCCCGGCGGAGGTTTTTGTATGAAATTGATTAAGCTTTCCTATTGATCATGGCACGTTTTCTCAGGGTCGGATCCAGGATCTTCTTACGGATACGAAGGTTCGTAGGAGTTACCTCCAACAGCTCGTCGGTATCGATGAAGTCCAGAGCCTGCTCCAGAGACAGGATTCTGGGCGGCGTCAGACGCAGAGCTTCGTCGGCGCTGGAGGAACGGGTGTTGGTCAGCTGCTTTTTCTTGCAGACATTGATCTCGATGTCCTCGTTACGTCCGGTCTGACCGATGACCATACCGGAGTATACCTTTTCGCCGGGTCCGATGAAGAGGGTACCGCGCTCCTGGGCATTGTACAGACCGTAGGTGATAGCTTCACCGGCTTCGAATGCAATCAGGGAACCCATCTTACGATATTGGATATCTCCCTTGTAAGGACCGTAATCGTCGAATACGGTGTTCAGGATACCGTTACCCTTGGTATCGGTCATGAACTCGCCACGGTAACCGATCAGTCCTCTTGCGGGGATGGAGAACTCCAGACGGGTGTAAGTACCGCCGGAGATGGAACCCATGTTACGAAGCTCACCTTTTCTCTGTCCCAGCTTCTCGATGACAGCACCGGCAAACTCGTTGGGAACGTCGATATAAGCTAACTCCATAGGCTCTAATTTTTTGCCGTTCTCATCGGTATGATACAGAACCTCAGCCTTACTTACAGCAAATTCAAAGCCTTCACGACGCATATTCTCGATCAGTACGGACAGATGCAGCTCACCACGACCGGATACCTTGAAGCGGTCGGGAGAATCGGTCTCTTCCACACGTAAGGATACATCGGTATTTAACTCACGGAACAATCTGTCACGCAGATGACGGCTGGTAACGAACTTACCTTCCTGACCTGCCAGAGGAGAATCATTTACCATGAACTGCATGGCAATGGTGGGCTCACTGATCTTCTGGAAAGGAATGGGTACTACATTTTCCGGAGAGCAGATGGTGTCACCGATATGAAGCTCACTGATACCGGAGATGGCAACGATGGAACCGATGCCTGCTTCCTTGACTTCTATTTTATTCAGACCGTCGAACTCGTACAGCTTGCTGACCTTGGTCTTAATGATCTTGTCGGGGTTGTGGTGGTTACAGATCACCACATCCTGGTTCACACGGATGGTACCGTTGTCTACTTTACCTACACCGATACGTCCTACATATTCATTGTAATCAATCGTACTGATCAGAACCTGGGTAGCAGCATCGGGGTCGCCTTCGGGAGCCGGAATATAATTCAGAATGGTTTCGAACAGAGGCTCCATATCGGTACCGGGCTGGTCAGCATCCAGAGAAGCGATACCGGCTTTGGCGGAAGCGTATACGAAAGGGCAGTCTAACTGGGAATCATCCGCATCCAGCTCTAAGAACAGCTCCAGTACTTCGTCTACGACCTCATCGGGTCTTGCTTCGGGACGGTCGATCTTGTTGATACATACGATAACGGGAAGTTTTAATTCCAGAGCCTTACGGAGTACGAATTTGGTCTGGGGCATAGCTCCCTCAAAAGCATCTACCACCAGGATAACACCGTTTACCATTTTCAGGACACGTTCTACCTCACCACCGAAGTCTGCGTGACCCGGGGTGTCGATGATGTTGATTTTGGTACCCTTATACATAACAGCAGTGTTCTTGGACAGAATGGTAATACCACGCTCACGCTCGATATCGTTGGAGTCCATGACACGCTCAGCAACTTCCTGATTCTCACGGAATACACCGCTTTGTTTTAACAGCTCATCTACCAGGGTGGTCTTACCGTGGTCTACGTGAGCGATAATTGCAACGTTTCTGACATCTTCTCTTTTTTGTCTCATAAAAATCCTTGCCTTTCTAAAAATGCGTGCAACTGATTTAACCTTTTTTCAAACTGTTTCAGTATAGCACTTATCATTTCCGGGTGCAAGAAAAAACCGTGGAAAATCAACGTTTTTGGTGGTTTTCCATATGAAAAAGTATGGAAAAGAAATCCGTTTTGTGCGTAATTTGCCTATTTACGCGATGAGTTTTAGTACTCAAACGACCCAAAATAGAGTATAAATAGTAGTGCAATACATAAGGATTGTTGTAGAAGAGTCAGAAGATGTAGAAGGGAGAACAAAAATGACAGATAAGGTTATTGAAAACAATCAGGTAACGGTGATGGGGGAAGTGGTAAGCGATTTTTCCTACAGCCATGAGATCTACGGGGAAGGATTCTACATGGTGGACATTAAGTGTACGAGACTGAGCGACAGCTTTGACATCATACCGGTGATGGTCTCGGAGAGACTTTTGGATGTAACGGCAAGCTATATCGGAATGCTTTTGTGCGTGAATGGGCAGTTCCGGTCCTATAACCGTCATGAGGAGCGCAAGAACAGACTGGTACTGTCTGTGTTTGCCAGAGAGGTGAAATTTATTGAGGAGATGGAAGAGAGTTCCAAGACGAACCAGATCTATCTCGATGGATATATATGTAAGGAGCCGGTATACCGCAAGACCCCGTTGGGAAGGGAGATCGCAGACCTGCTGCTTGCCGTGAACCGTCCTTATGGCAAGTCCGATTACATCCCCTGCATCTGCTGGGGACGCAATGCCCGCTATGCGGAACATTTCAAGGTAGGAGAGCGCTGCGCCATCTGGGGACGGATCCAGAGCCGTGAATATATGAAGAAACTGGATGAAGAACATGTGGAGAAACGTGTGGCATTTGAGGTATCTGTCAGCAAACTGGAACTGCTGGAGGAAACACAGGAATCCATCGTCTGACGACAAAAGATTGCAAAAAATTACAATATATGGTATAAAGGAATGCATAGATAATTAGCAACTGCGGACAGCTACCTGTCCAGACGCAGATAGACCATGAGGTGTGGAATGGCAGAAGGATGCATCTATATTTATACCGGCGATGGCAGAGGCAAATCACCGGCAGCAATCGGAAGAGCAGTACAGGCAGCGATAGAGGGGAAGAGAGTTGTTATTATTCAGTTCCTGAAGGGAAAAGGACTGAAGGATTCGGATTTCCTGCGCAGAATGGAGCCGGAGATCAAACTGTTCCGTTTCGAGAAATCGGACAGCAATTTCGTGGAATTACCGGAGGAGAAGAAACAGGAGGAGATCCAGAATATCCGTAACGGAATCGGCTTCGCCAAAAAGGTGCTGACCACCGGAGAATGCGATCTGCTGATCTTGGATGAAGTGCTGGGACTGGTGGAAAAGGACATCATCACGGAGGATACGCTGAAGGCACTGCTGGAATGCAGAGGAGATACGGATGTGATCCTGACGGGAATTAACTTAAACGATGAGATCTGCGTGCTGGCAGATGAAGTCTCCAAGATCGAGACCGTAAAATTCAAGGTCTGGGATTGACAGTCACATGGGTTAATGCTATCATAAAATTATATTTAGGAAGATAGAGGTTGCGTTTTTCAAGAGTATTTTTTCGGAGGTAACAGGTACCGTTGAGGGAAGAAGAAAGGGGAACACGCCGAAAGATAAGGTATCCTGTATATGTTATCTTGGGCATACGTTTAAGAAGCGTATGACTGTCATCTCATAAGCAGATGGGGCGCTATCAAATAAGTTTGGATAATCAGCGCCGGCGCCATTGTGCGCTGGCGTTTTGCAAATGGAGGAAACATATGGCTATTTTTAAAGGAGCAGGCGTGGCAATCGTCACACCCATGAACGAAGATGGATCTGTCAATTATGAGAAATTTGGCGAACTGATCGAATTCCAGATCGCAAACGGCACAGATGCCATTATTGTATGCGGTACCACAGGTGAGTCATCTACCCTGACGCATGAGGAACATCTGGATACCATCAAATATTGTGTGGACAAAGTGGCGAAGAGGATCCCCGTAGTGGCAGGTACCGGCTCCAATTGTACCGAGACTGCAGTATACCTGTCTCAGGAAGCGGAAAAATACGGTGTGGACGGCATTCTGCTGGTAAGCCCTTATTATAACAAAGCAACCCAGAAGGGATTGTATCGTCACTTCAAGACTGTTGCGGATTCCGTGAAGGTTCCCGCCATTCTGTACAACGTGCCCAGCCGTACCGGCTGCAATATCCTGCCGGAGACCGTAGTAAAGCTGTGTAGGGATGTGGAGAACATCGTAGGTATCAAGGAAGCCAGCGGCAATATCAGCCAGATCGCTCATCTGGCAGCCATCGGTCAGGGCGTTGTGGATATTTATTCCGGTAATGATGACCAGATAGTACCCATCCTGGCACTGGGCGGTATCGGAGTTATCTCCGTACTTTCCAACGTGGCACCCACACAGACCCACGAGATCTGTCAGAAGTTCTTCGACGGAGATGTGGCAGGCAGCCGTCAGATGCAGTTAGATGCCATGGAACTGTGCAACGCATTGTTCTGCGAAGTGAATCCGATCCCCGTGAAGACCGCACTGAATATGATGGGAATGGGAGCCGGTGCGTTCCGTATGCCTCTGTGCGAAATGGATGAGGCCAATGCCAAGAGGCTTGAAAAAGCCCTGAAGGAT
>DJEP01000074.1 GCA_002431915.1 Lachnospiraceae bacterium UBA5895
TATACTAGACATGGCATAAATCTCCTTTGTAGAAATGGTTTCTTGTCAACTCCATTATACCAAACGGAACAGGTTTATGCCTTTTTTATTGGCTGAAATATTGAATTTTCAAGGATCAACACACCAATATGGTGTGGGAAGTTTTAGTAAAAAACATATGGAAAAAGCGACCAACCTTTCTATGGTTAGCCGCTTGTTTTTTACCTTATTATTATGATCTGAGTTCCACGCCCAGTTTATTGTTCAGGTTCTTCAGGATCTTCTTCACATAACCGTCCACTGCCTCTGTAGTGAATTCTTCCTCCTTCGGAGCGAAGGTTACGGTAAATGCCATGGACTTCTTCTCGGGACCTACCTGTAATCCCTCATAGACATCGAAGAGTTCTACGGACTCTACGAAGCTGCTGGCTTCTGCGATTGCCTTCTCTACCTCGCCACAGGTAACAGACTTGTTCATTACCAGTGCCAGGTCTCTGGTCTCCTTCGCAAACCTGGAGATCGGTGTGAAGGTGGGAACCTTGCCGTATACGGGACGCAGGGCTTTCAGATCGATCTCTGCGATGTATGCGGACTCACGCATGTCTTCTTCCTTCTGGATCTCGTAGGTCAGCTGACCTAAGTAGCCGATCTCTTCGCCGTTGTACAGGATCTTCGCGGTACGGTAAGGATGCAGGAAGGTCTTCTTGTCCTCTACATATTCAAAATCAATGAACAGCGTCTCTGCTACGGTGTCTACCAGACCTTTCAGGGTGAAGAAGCTCTCTTCCTTACCCCAGATACCGATGCAGATGGTCTCTCTCTCATCGGGATACTCAGTCAGCGGCAGATCCTTAGGGATGAATTTATTGCCGATCTCATATACTCTGCCTTCCAGACAGCCGTTCTTCTGGTTACGGGCGATCGCATGGATCATCTGAGGAGCCAAAGTGGTACGCATCAGGGACAGATCCTCGTTGATCGGGTTGATCAGGCGGATCGCATGTCTCTCCGGTGCATTCTCGGGCAGACCTAACAGATTCAGATCGGAAGGGGAGAAGAAGGAGTAATGTACGCCCTCAAATGCGCCCTGTGCACACAGTGCTCTCTTGATCTTAAGCTCGGTCTTCTGCTTCGTATTCATACCGCCGCTGGTTACGGCTGCTGCCGCGAGAAAGGTAGGGGTTACATGATCGTAACCGTACATACGGATGACTTCCTCTGCGATATCGGGATAGGATTCCATATCCTCACGGTATGCGGGTACCTGAATGGTCAGCTCATCACCGTTAATGACAGGCTGGAAATTCAGGGACGTTAAGATTCTCTCGATGTCAGCGGTAGGTACTTCGATACCCAGTACGCCGTTTATCTTCTTGATGCTTGCTTTCATCTCCGTAGGCTCGATGGAGTTGCCGGTGTTTACCTCTACATGGGTAGAGGATACTTTACCACAGCCCAGCTCCTCGATTAGGTGCAGTGCTCTCTTGCTTGCCATAACGGTAGCATACTCATCCACACCCTTGGCATATCTCTGAGAGGAATCGGAAGACTGTCCCAGTGCTCTGGAGCTCTTACGGATATTGTCTCTTGCAAATTTTGCGGACTCGAAGATAACAGCCTCTGTGGTATCACGGATCTCGGAATTTAAACCGCCCATGATACCTGCTAAAGCTACGGGTTTTACGCCATCGCAGATGACAAGGTTGTTTTCGTTTAATTCAAACTCTTTTTCATCCAAGGTCTCAATCTTTTCTTTGTCATGGGCACGTCTTACATGAATAGCATTGCCTTCAATGTAAGAAGAGTCAAATGCGTGCATGGGCTGACCCAGTTCTTTTAAGATGTAGTTCGTAATATCGACCACGTTGGAGATAGATCCGATTCCGACCAGTGCCAGACGTCTCTTCATCCATGCGGGGGATTCACCGATTTTTACATCAGATACATAATGTGCGATATATCTGGGGCACAGATCCGGTGCGTCCACGGTTACGGTAAATCCGTCCTTGGTAATGCCGCTCTCAGTGTAATCCAGAGCCGGGGTCTTCACGGGTTTGTTCAGGATAGCCGCTACTTCTCTGGCAATACCGAAGATGCTCTCGCAGTCCGGTCTGTTAGCGGTAATGGCAATGTCGAAAATCCAGTCATCCAACTGTAACAGGGGTTTTACATCTGCACCGATCTCGGCAGCCTCCGGCAGTACCAGCAGTCCGTTGTAGCCTGCACCGGGATACAGATCCTCATTCAGTCCCAGCTCGGTACCGGAACACAGCATACCGCAGGACTCATAGCCGCGCAGCTTACCTTTTTTGATCTTCATGGTACCTTCAATGGTCACATGATCTTTTGCGGTAGCGTATACCTGTGCACCTTCCAGTGCTACAGGATATTTGCCGCCTGCATGTACGTTGTCCGCACCACAGCAGATCTGCAGGGGCTCTGCTCCGCCGACATTTACCTTGCATACATGTAAGTGGGTCTCGGGAATCGGCTCGCATTCTTCTACCAGTCCAACTACCACACCACTGATATCCTTTCCTACTTCGTAGGATTCCTCTACCTCAAAACCGCAGGAGAACAGCTTCTCTTCCAGTTCTTTGGCTTCTACATCTATATCCACATATTCTTTTAACCAACTAAGTGGTACTAACATATCTTTTACCTCCTTCGACGCCGTCTTTTACGACGTCCTCTCGTACTATTCCTTGCATCGCTACTGTTCTAAAATCACATTCCCGTGATCTTAGTCATCATTGATCTGATCCAGTACTCTCATATCAGATTGATATAACAGCTTGATATTGTTAATACCGTACTTTAACATTGCCAGACGCTCAATACCGATACCGAATGCCAGTCCGCTGTACTCCTCGGAGTCAATGCCGCAGTTCTCCAGCACCTTCTTATTTACAATACCGGCACCCAGTACTTCGATCCAGCCGGTACCCTTGCACAGACGGCAGCCACAGCCACCGCAGGCGAAGCAGCTGACATCGACCTCTACGGAAGGCTCGGTGAACGGGAAGTAAGAAGGACGCAGTCTGGTGGTGGTGCCTTCACCAAAGATCTTCTGTACCAGTACTTCCAGCATACCCTTCAGGTCACACAGAGTGATGGTCTTGTCCACTACGAGACCCTCCATCTGGGTAAACATAGGAGAATGGGTTGCATCATCGTCGGAACGGAACACTTTACCGGGACTTAATATCTTGATGGGAGGCTTCTGGCTCTCCATAACATGAACCTGTCCTGCGGAGGTCTGGGTTCTTAACAGGAATTCCTGAGACAGATAGAAGGTATCCTGCATGTCTCTTGCGGGGTGATCCTGCGGGGTATTCAGTGCGGTAAAGTTGTAATAATCGGTCTCAATCTCGGTTCCTTCGTATACGCTGAAGCCCATGGATGCGAAAATATCAATCAGCTGGTTACGCACCTGGGTCACGGGATGCAGGTTACCGGTCTTACGGCTCTTGGCCGGCATGGAGATATCGATCTTCTCACTCTCGTAACGCAGCTCCATCTCTTTTTCTTTTAACTTCGTGTTCAGCTCATCGAAATGCTCGCTTGCCCAGTTCTTCAGTTCGTTGACTTTCTTACCGAAGTCAGCCTTCTCTTCCTTGGGCACGGAACCCATCTGTTTCATCAGTCCGCCGATAATACCGTTCTTGTCGAGAATAGTCTTTTTGTACTCGTAGACACCCTTGGTGTTCTCGATTTTCTCCAGTTGTTCCCGGATGTCGGCTTTAATCTGTTCGACTTTTTCATTCAATTCGTTTAAATCTGCCATCTTACTCCTCATTTCTGTATGCTAACTGCACACTGTGCTAACTGCACAACTGTGCCTGTTGCACACGTATTTTTACTTGTGCCTGGGATGTGTATCGCATTGTCATATTGTAACTATTCAGAGCCTCATTCGCAAAATCGCATCAAGGCTGCTTCGCCATTGGCTCTGAATAGTTACAAAAAACCGCGCATACAAGTTCACCCCATTGGGACGAATTTATATCCGCGGTACCACCCAAATTCCTTATGTGAAAAATGAAAATAATTTTTACATTCACGATAAGACTCTTAACTCACGTAACGAGTGAGGAAACGTCATACCCTACCAAATCCATAATCTCTGATCTCAAATTCTTCCGGTATGCGGCTCGCGTGGGAATTTCGATTCTGCTTGAACCTCAGGAAGCTTTTCAGCCGGTGAGCTTCCCTCTCTGTCAGGAAAATAGAATCTTACTGTGCACGTTCATTGCCTTTACTCTGATATGATAATACCGAAATAGCGGAAATGTCAAGGTATTTTAGTTTATTGTGCTATTACCATTTCCAATAGTTCCGGAATATCATTTTTCAATGTTTCATATACTACCTTCAAGTCTACATTTCCATAATCATGTACGATCCGGTTTCTCATTCCGTACATTGCGTTCCATGGAATCATCTTTCTTTTCTGCTTAACATATGTTCCCTTTATCATTCACCTTTTACACTTTTACTGATTTTTCTATCTTAACCGTTCTCTTTGATCTCCAGCATCAAAAGTTCCATGGTCAGGTCAAAATTAACATTGGCATCTAATCGTCTCTTCGCCTTATCCAGGGCTTCGATGACTTCCTCGATTCCCTCATAGCTGCAGCGCTGTGCCACACGGCGGATGGCGCTGATCTCCTCACGGAAGACGAGATGGTTCACATCGCTGGTCGCCTTGAACAGGAGCACATCCCGGTACCAGATTGCAATAAGGTCCAAATAATCATTGATCTGCAGCTTATACTCCGTGATCTTTTTGATTGCCGCGGTGATCTCACTGAGATCCATGTCCTGAATATATTTTAATAACGATAATGCTTCGTTTTTAATGTTATCGAAATCTTCACTGGATGCCAGAGATTTTGCCTTGCCGATATTGCCACGGGCAAATGCCACACAGACCTCTGCCTTATAGTCCGGCACCTGTAACTGCTGCATCAGGAACTTACGCACCAGATCGTCCGCTACCGGCTTCATGTTCAGTACCACACAACGGCTTAAAATCGTCGGCAGCAGAGAGTTCACGTTGGAGGTCAACAACATGATCACTGCGTACTCGGGCGGCTCCTCCAACGTTTTCAGAATCGCATTCTGTGCCTGGGGAGTCATCTTCTCCGCCTCATTCATAATGTAGATCTTATACGGACTGCTGTAGGGCTTAATGGCAATATCGTTATTAATCTGCGCACGAATATCGTCTACGCTGATGGTATTCGGCTTCTCATGACTGACATAGATGATATCCGGCTGATTGTCCGACAGTGCCTGCTTACAGGAATGACATTCCTGACAGGGCTCCGCTCCGCCTTTTTCACATTGCAGGGTCATGGAAAATACGCGGGCGATAAATTCCTTACCGGAAGATTTTTCACCGTTGATAATATACGCATGGGAAATCTTTTTCGCCGAAATGGCGTTCTGTAAATGCTCTTTGATCTGTTCCTGACCTATGATGTCATGAAATGTTGCCATTGGTATCCCCCCTGTCCGTATCCTGTCGTTTTCCTGATTCTGACTTTATCGTACTGCCTTCTTCCAGATCGCGCAAGCGTTTCCTGTATTTTTGTTTATGTAAAAATATCCAGCAACAGTCCTCGGATCTCTCCGATCTTGTTCAGGATCGCCAGGTTGTCTTTTTCATCCTTCATCAGTTCCTGTGCCAGCTGATCCAGGTTCTCATCCACCAGCCGGATAATACCATATACACGGTGTCTGCCTCTTCTATCCAGGAAATTCTCCCTGGAAAAAGAATGGGATCTCGTCACCACTTCGTTCAGAAATTCCTTCACCAGTCCGCGGTAGTGACGCATGTCCTTCACATCCCGGCGCTTCGCCAGCTTTTCGCCCTCCGTGGTGATCTCTGCCATCAGGTTCGTCAGCCGCTCCTGGAGCTCTGCTTCCTCCACATGGCTCGCCAGCATGAACTTGAAACTGCCATCCGTGGGCGCTGTGTTCTGTACCTGCTCCACCGGAGCCGGCTGCTGTATCTGATTGACTCTCATCTCCATACGCCCACCTCTTTTCTTTTTAATTCCATCTGGTATTACCTGTCGTCCCGCCTACAAGTTCCATCCAGTGGAATTTCTTCCCTGTTATTGTCCGCTTCCTAACATTATTTCGGCGATATTCCGGCTTCTTTTAAGTATTTTGTAATATCTTTCAGACATTTCGTCAAATCTGTATTCTCAAATCTGTCCCGGATGCCTGCTGCCGCCAGCTTCTCTTCGGAGAAATCTGCGCTGTCCGCCAGGAACCTCCGGCACATTTCCTCGTACTTCGGCTTCTCCTGTCTTAGTTCCCTGTCCAGTGCCCGCTGTAAGCGCACACCGTCATCCAGTTCCATATAGACCGGCAGAATCGCCTCTGCACCAAAATAAGCAGTCATTTTCTCATAAGCTTCCAGCGTTCCAATCATGAGATAATTCCGTGTGGACAGGTCGATCTGTCCGTCATCGACCGTAAAATACCGCCAAATACCATAGACAGTATCATAAGCTCTGTCCTCAATGACCTTTCCCTGATCCTTCAATGCCTGAAAACCGGCTTCATCCGTGAAAAAATATTCTACGCCGTTCTCTTCCCCGGCACGGATTGGTCTTGTCGTATAAGGCACGATAGTCCTAAGATCCATCGTGCCTTCCTTCATCAATTCTTTAAAAATAGTATCTTTCCCTGAGGAACTCTTCCCCATGAGATATACGATTTTTCCCATATCTGCGTTCCCGTTTTCCCGCTTCTGTTCCGACTGTTTCCAGCCGCACAGTACGTTTTATTCTACTTCCACAACGTGGATCATATCGGTCTTACCTACCACTCCCAGAGGTACACCTGCAGTAATGACAACTGTGTCACCAGTCTTCACCAGACCTGCCTGCTTTGCCTTAAATACCGCTTCCTCAAACAGTGCATCCGTCGTCTGCTCCTTCTGAATCATCACGGGATTTACACCCCACAGCAGATTTAACTGACGGTATACCTTCTCATCCAGGGTGCATCCGATGATCTGGCATCCTGGCTTATAACGTGCGATCATATTCGCAGTGAATCCGGACATAGTTACGGTAATGATGGCTGCTGCCTTCAGATCGGAAGCCACGCTGCAGGTCGCATAAGAGATTGCTGTGGTAATATCGGGAGTCTCCTGTCTGTCTTCCTTAACTTTCTGCATTCTTCCGCGGTAATCAATATCCTGTTCCGCTCTCTCAGCGATACGGCTCATGGTCTTAACTGCCTCTACGGGATACAGACCGGCTGCACTCTCTCCGGACAGCATGATGGCAGTGGTTCCGTCATAGATTGCGTTTGCAATATCCGTTGCTTCTGCTCTGGTAGGGCGGGGATTCTTGATCATGGACTCCAGCATCTGGGTAGCGGTGATTACATGTTTGCCCTGTGCTACTGCCATCTTGATCATCTTCTTCTGTAAAATAGGTACTTCTTCCAGAGGAATCTCGACACCCATGTCACCGCGGGCAACCATGATACCGTCCGCTGCGGTAATAATCTCTTCCAGGTTCTGGATACCCTGCATATTCTCAATCTTGGCAATGATCTTGATCTTGCTGCCTCTGTCCTCTACGATCTTACGTACTTCCTGAATATCTTCCCTGGTTCTGACAAAAGAAGCTGCGATAAAGTCAAATCCGTGCTCTACACCAAAGACAATATCTGCCAGATCCACTTCGCTGATATAAGGCATGGACAGAATCGCTCCGGGCACATTCACACCCTTATGATTGGATACAAAGCCGCCGTTTACTACTCTGCAGACGATTTCTTCACCCTTGATCTCTTCTACCGTCATCTCGATCAGACCGTCATCAATGAGGATCGTTGTACCGACTTTGATATCGTTTTTCAGATTCTTATAGGAAATCGTAGCTTTCTCGGCGGTTCCCATAATCTCTTCCGTGGTCAGGATAAACTGCTGACCGGATACCAGCTCTACCTTACCGCCTTCAAAATCACGCAGACGGATCTCAGGTCCCTTCGTATCCAACAATGTAGCCACCGGCAGTCCCAGTTCTTTACGTACCTTCAACACTCTGTTGTATTTTACCAGCTGCTCCTTATGGCTTCCGTGAGAAAAGTTAAAACGTGCCACATTCATTCCGGCGAGCATCAGCTCTCTTAATTTTTCCTCACTCTCACTGGCGGGACCGATGGTACAGATAATTTTGGTTTTTCTCATACAAGCTAAATCCTTTCTGCTGTTTATTTATTTTTTAATACGGTAATGCGATACTCGGTATCTCCTATCACTCCCTGAACATTCAGGTCGTCCTTTAAGTACTTTGCCAGCTGGCTGCAATGCGCTGCCTCGATCTGTTCTCCGGGCACCAGCATGGGAATCCCGGGCGGATACAGATTCACAAAGTCCCCGGCGATCCTTCCTGCCGCCTGTGACAGCGGAATCTCTTCCTTTTCAGCATCCCATGCTTCCGCAAGGGACATCCGCACTTCGGGATGCAGCTGGTAGAGTGATATTTCATCCTCTTCTCTGCCGTCCGGCTTCTGCGAGCTCTGCCATTTTCCTACGGTAATATCACGGTCGATGGCAAGCAGTGCTTCCTTCATCCGCCGATACGCTTCTTCCCCATCTCCTATGGTGAACATCGCCAGACAATATCCCGGCGCTGCCATCTCCAGCTGCAAATGATATTTTTCTAATAGAATATCATAAATTAGCTGTCCTGACAAACCTACCTTTGCGGATACTATGATCAGTTTTCCGATATCCTGTCTGGAATCCAGGGGTAAAAAGCTTAAATTTCTACATTCTGACAGTTCTGTCAGCATTCTCAGATAATTTACCTGAAACCGGGCAAACAAATACTCTCCCTGCTCCCTTACCACCTGCAGTGCATTGTCAATTCCTGCCATTAATACATAGGATGGGCTGCTGGACTGATAAATATGCAAAAATCTGCGCAGTCTGTCTCTGTCGATCCGGTTGCCGTTTACGTGAAGCAGTGCGCTCTGCGTCAGCGCCGGCAACGTCTTATGCACACTGTGGATGACCAGATCCGCACCACACTGACAGCTGTTCTTCGCAAATCCTTCCGCCAGCCCCAGATGGGCTCCGTGCGCCTCGTCCACGATCAGAGGGATCCCCTTGCTATGCACGATCTGGGCAATCTTCTCTATATCCGCAATTCTGCCTTCATACGTCGGTGACACCAGGAATACCGCATCCGGAACAGGTCCTTTTGCCAGTGCCTCCGCGATCTGTTCCGGGGTTATCGCATCATAAATATCATACTCCTGCATCATTTCCGGATACAGATAAGATATTGTTAAATTTCTCAGGTATGCCGCGTGGTATGCCGACTTATGCCCGCCTCTGATCATAAGGAGCCGTCCGCCCTTCGGGACCGCTGCGCTAATTGCCGCCAGGATCCCGCCGGTACTGCCGTTTACCAGGTAGAAGCTCTCTTCCGCACCGTACAGTTTTGCTGCTTCCTCCTGTAATTTTTTCAAGATCTCTTCCGGTGCATGAAGATTATCGAACTCGTCGATCTCCGTAATATCGATGTCCATGATCTCGTACGGCAATTCCCCACAAAGCTGCCTCTTATGTCCCGGCATGTGATAGGGATAATAATCTGTCTTGCTGTAGCTTTTTAATCGCCGGTATAATTCACCCAATTCCGTTATTCTCCTGTTTGGGACTTTCACCCTTTTATTTTCCCTGTTCCTCTTCAATCTTGCGAAGTTTCTCGATCAGAGCCCCATGTCCTTTATGCACATGGAATGTCTCCATAAGGGAACACCATTTGTCTGCCATAGTAACGATCCAGGCCTCCCGGCACATGGGGACTGCGGAAATCGTCAGAGGCCACATATGCTTTTTAATAATGTCTCTCTCCCTGGGTGTCAGCTGATATTCCCGCTGTGCGTTCTTAAGTGCCCTGCCGGGATGATAGAATCCGTGAAGCTTGTGAGGGCTGACATGATCCGGCGTATGCCAGTCGTACAGGAAATAATCATGCAGTAATGCTCCGCGGATCAGATCCTTTTTTTCACAGGAAATATGCAGTTTTTCGCTGATTGCCAGACTGTACTTTGCCACATTCATGCTATGATCGTTGACCGTCATATTGCCATGCTGTACATGTGACCGTGTGGAACGAAAGTTCTTAGAACGCAGAATATCCGGTGCTGCCGCCCGGATCTCCTGTCTTAATTGCCGTTCTCTTTCAAATCTTTCTTTCCACTTCTGTATTCTTTTCGCTGAACGCTGTTTCATAGAGCCGCCTTCTTTCTCAATATCCCTCTCATCCACATGTTCACTATTCAGAGCACTATTAATAGTAGTAACATACTACCGGGAATCCGGTAGATACATACTCATAAATGGCTGCTGCCATATGTAAAGGCAGATTAATACATCCATGGGATCCGGATGTCAGATAGATCGTACCTCCGAAGTTTCTTCTCCAGGTAGCATCATGCATTCCGACATTTCCGTTAAAAGGCATCCAGTAGTTTACCGGAGTCTCATAATCTGCACCACGTAATACCGCATTTTTTGTCTTATAAGTCAGTCCGAATACACCGGGAGGTGTCATACATCCGGCTTTGCTCATGTTACCGGACACGAAATCTGTCTCCAACACGATGCTGCCGTCCTTAAACAGATACAGATGCTGGTTAGTCAGGTCGATCTCCACATAGGAATTACCGATATCATTGCTTCCCTTCTGGGCACCTTTGCTGCTGTATACCGGCTCCTTGTCAATGGTTTCTCCTTTTTCAATAGAAGCCGTCAGCTCTTTGGTCTCTTCTTCACGGTCTGTCTTCCAGCCATATGCTCCGCTGGGCAGATTCAGTTCAATGCCCTGTACTGTGGTGAATCTTCTCTTTTTGCCATAAGTATCGTACTCTTTTGCCTGTTCCGCTACAAACTCAGCGATAGCTTCCTCATTTAACTGCGGATCCTTATCATCCGCCTGGATCCATTCGTGAATAGTATCTCCGTCTACAACAACTTTATTGCCGTTCCAGTCATAAGTGATCTCTGCGCTGACCCACTTGTTCATGGTATCGCAGGCTTTTACCAGTGCTGCATCTTCAGCGGCTACTTTTGCGGTCTCATAGCAGCCCTGCTCTTCCAGATCCACAGTAGTATCTCCTGCCATAATCGCTGTAGATACTACACCATCCACCAGATTCATATCCAGCTTGGTTCCCAGCGTCTCCGGAACGATTTCATAGGTCTTCATCTTCTCAGAATATTCACTGATATAAGCGTCTTCCGGCTGGATCATATTTTTCTTCTGCAGCTCCGGCATCTGCTGAAGCTGTTCCTGTAATTTATCCGCATCGTAAAATACTCCCTGAACCACATCATAATTCTGTGTGCTCCACAGCATCCGGATCCACAGGAATTCATTCTGTCTGTTTAAAAGCTCCTGCGCCGCTCCATTGGTATCCACCCAGTACATTCCGATCTCCGGTGCCGTTATGGTTCCGATCTCTTCCTGTACGCCGTTCTCGTCTCTTCCGAATATCTGCAGACTGTACTGTTGGGACTGTTCATCCATAATCGCTGCCACCTGAGTTGCTGTCAGATTGCTGCTGTCCGTGCCGTTTACAGAAGTCTGATACAGGAAATGTGAATGATAGTAAAACACTCCAATTCCGTAGGCGATGAGGAGTACTATCAGGATTCCCAGTCCGATCCAAAGACTCTTCTTACTTTTCTTCGGTTTCTCTTTGGACTCTTCCTTGGTTTCTTTTGCTTCTTCTTTTACTTCCGGTTTTGTTTCTTTTTTTGTTTCTTCTTTTGTTTCTTCTTTTGTTGTCTCTTTTGTTTCCTCTTTTGTTGTCTCTTTTGTTTCCTCTTTATTTTCCATTTTTGTTTCTTCGGTTATATCTCTGTTTTCGTTTTCCATTTTTATCTTACGTTTCTCCCTCATATTATTCCTATTGCGCTCATTATAGCATTAAATTTTATAAAAAAATAGTGTGAAAAGGGCAAAAAATTGCCCCCTCACACTCATTTAGAATACTACTTGCACTAATATCATGTATAGTATCGTTCCGGCAGCTATACTCAACAAAGTATTTCGCTTCCATATATGAAGTATTGCGACCACTGCGACTGACAATAACTCCGGAATTCCATGATTGCCGGTAAACAAATCAATGCCCTTCACACAGTAGACAACGAGAATTACCATAATCGCCGGTGGAAGTACTTTCCCCAGATAAGTCACGGTCGCCGGAACTTCTCTCTTCCCTCCGAACAATACGAAGGGGATCGCTCTTATAAATAAAGTAACCGCAGCTACAACTGCTATGATTCCGATGGAATGTAACATTTTTTCTTAACTCCTAATAAAATAATCGCTGTAATTGTCAGTGCGGGCAGTAAAAATGCATCCGCTCCAAGTAAAATCAGGCACAGCACTCCGACCACGCCTCCAATCAGCGCCGGTTTATGTTCCTTCGTATCCATCCATTGATTGACTACGATGACCGTAAATAATGCTGTCATGGAAAAATCAATTCCCGTCGTATTGATCGGCAATACGCTTCCTGCCAGGGCTCCCACACAGCTTCCCAAGATCCAGTAGAAATGATCCAACAGGGATATATAGAAGCTCACCCGTTCTTCACGCATTCCCTCCGGAACCTTTAGATCACATAACAGAGAAAATGTCTCATCCGTAAGGGAAAAGATCATATATGGATAAGTTGCACCCATTTTTTTGAATTTCTCCACAAAAGAAAGCCCGTAAAACATGTGTCTGCCGTTGACAAACAGCGTCATGATCAATGTATACCACAAGCTCGCCCCTGCTGTCAGCAATGTGACCAGTACGAATTGCATACTGCCCGCATAAACAAACAGACTGATAAAAAAAGCCCACCAAAATCCATAACCGGCATCATTTAGCATTAATCCAAAGGCAAATCCCAGGAAAAGATATCCCAACATCACCGGTACGGATTGCACAATTGCATAACGTAATTCTTTTATCTTGTTTTCCATTGGTAAATCCAGTCTCTTTCGCAATTTCATCGTTCTCGACGAATTATTTTAGCATACCGTGATTCGTCAGACAATAGTCTGATATAGGTTCTATTTTCGTGGCAGGCATTAAAAAAGATCAATATACTATATGTATATTGATCTTACCTTAATGAGACACGGGGGATTCGAA
>DJEP01000026.1:0-1939 GCA_002431915.1 Lachnospiraceae bacterium UBA5895
GAAAACATGGAAGAGAAAATTTCACTGAACGGCGTCATTGATATGCATGTTCACACCGCGCCGGATGTTTGTCAGCGTATTTATAACGATTTAGAATTGACCGCCGCTGCCGTTCGTGCCGGAGCAAGAGCAATCGTCATCAAAGGGCATCATTGCTCCACCGTGGCGCGTGCGGCACTGTGCAATGCCTATAATCGGGCTGTATTTGACAGCAATTCCTTTGTCATGTACGGCGGATTGGTTCTGAACTATGAGATGGGCGGACTGAATCCCAAAGCGGTACAGACCGCACTTGAAATGGGTGCCAAGATCATTTGGCTGCCGACGGTGGATGCGGAAAACGACTGCCGAAAGCATGGCAAAAGCGGCGGTATTCGCATGACAAATGACCACGGTGTACCCACACAGGAGCTTCGCCGTATTTTTACACTTATTAAGGAGTATGATGCCGTTCTTGCTACAGGTCATATTTCACCGGAAGAGATACGATGCGTGGTAGACAGCGCCCGCAACATCGGCGTACAGAAGATCGTGATCACCCATCCGGAGTACTGGGTGGTAGCTATGAGCCTTGAAGACCAAGAGGAACTGATTTCGGATTACAATGTTATTTTGGAGCGTTGTTTTATGCAGCCTCTGAAAAGTGGCTGTTGGGTCAGCAACGCAGAGCATAACCTTGAGGCAATTCGCAAACTCGGTGCAGATAACACTATTTTGTCAACCGACTGCGGCAATCCCGCAACACCGCCGTGGGAGGAATCCATGCGGCAGTATCTGCAGTTTATGGTCGATCACAATGTCAGACCGGAAGAACTGCGAAGTATGACTCAAACTACACCTGCTCGTCTTTTAGGGCTTGCGGATACACTTGAGTAAAATGAAAGACACATTGCTTTGTCAAGATTACGAGCAGGCAATGTGTCTTTTTTCTTATCTTTTCAGAATGCTCTTTCCGACAATGACGATTCCGGATAAAATTTCTGCAACGGATAACCCCATCAGCAGACCGGATATAAACTCCTGTACATGAGACCCATCTACCGTATTTGACATGGCGTTGCAGGCAATGCCGAGGGCAATAAGAATGATTCCGTACAATATGTTTTCTGCCGCTCCAGCTCCTGCGTGCGGCGCAGCAGGTCGAGTATCTGATCGTCGTCATAGACTCGCACGCTGTCCTCCGCTGCGTCCTCGCCGTCCATCAGTTCGGAAAAGCATAATTATTCGTTAGCAGCATCCATGATTGCTCCGACAAAAAGAGGAATTAGGGCAGTAACACACAAACAAGTTCCCGCAATATTATGTTTCGTGTGCAAATCCCTGTATTGTGCTCTGCGTTCCTTCACCATTCCGCTTACGCCATACTCGGTTTCAAACTTTTCTTTTTCCAAGTATGTAAAGGGAGAGGTTTTGCTGCCGCTTGAGATAAACATGACAGCTGCGACTGCTACAAAAATGACAAGAACGATCATTCCGATTCCGCTCGCAATATTTTCGTTCAAAGCACCCGCCGTACTCTCGCTGATTGCACTCAATATCAAAAGGGCAATCGGAGATACAATACACAAAAAGGCGGCATACGCTATTGTTTTAGCTGTCCGCAGCTTTACGGAAAGAAAAGCGTTTGCTTGGCAAAGTCTACACAGCGACAAAGGTCTGCCGATTCTTTCTCACTGAACAGGCGGCATTTGCTGACGAGACCGGAACGCACGGCAAAGGCTTCCTTGACATATTCATAGTTCGGCGAGTAATCTCCCCAAAACACCGAGTCGCCGCCTGTATTCTGTTTCCATGTGCAGAACATAAATCCGTTCTTTTCACTGTAGGTTGCCGCCAACACTGTATCTCCGAAAGAGACGAGTTGTCTGTAATCGGAGACATCGGCAGCTTGCATTTGCGGTGCGTGTTCGTAAAGCCCGACATATTCCCGCACCGTAGA
>DJEP01000026.1:1991-74543 GCA_002431915.1 Lachnospiraceae bacterium UBA5895
TACTGCGGTATTCATCTGAGAGGGTTTTGTCGGCGTTGCTTAGAAGTTGACCGTTGTACTTTATCCGGCAGAGAGGGATGCCGTCCGAAGATACTTCCAACCATCCGTTGTCGTCCATCTTGGTGTCATACCGAGCCCTGAGCCGTTTGGGTAGCAAAAAGCCCGATAAAATCGGGCTTTTTCGTGAGATACATCTATTTTGTCTCCACAGTATGGTACTGCTGTAAGATCTGGTCCTTCCGCATATCGGATATTGCCTTCTCCACATCCAGGGAATGGATATCGCTGTCCCTGCCTATGTAGCTGAAATCATCCTGCTTGTGAAAGGTAATGGAAATATCCTCTAGCGGAGCGTTGGCTTTTGGCTCTCCAACCGGAGCCGTCTCCTTCACCGCACCGGAATTCCCGGAATCTATTTGTTCCGAAGATGCTACATGGGATTCCTGCTCCGGAATCTCCGTAATCACTGTCTTCGCCGGCTGCGGCATCTGTATGCTGTAATCCTGCATTCTGCCGATTCCGTTCATCCCGTTAATTCCATTGATTCCCATGTATTCACCTCCTTGTCCTTTGTTTTTTATCGCACATACCATGCGAAATTCTATCTTTATCTAGCTGTATTTTCAGTTATAATATCGACTGTTTTTACGAAAACTTAAGTCTTCCGGAAATTAATTGTGGTTCTTGTCATTCAGAACACTCTTCAATTCATCCATAAAGGTGTTCACGTCCTTAAATTCCCGGTACACGGAAGCGAATCTTACATAGGCTACCGCATCCAGATCCTTAAGCTTATTCATCACAAGCTCGCCGATGGTTCCGCTGGGGATCTCCCGCTCTTCTCTGTTAAAGATCTCGTTCTCCACCTCATCCACCAGAGTCGTGATCTGCTGTGCGCTGACCGGACGCTTATGACAGGCTCTCAGTACTCCCGCCTCGATCTTCGCGCGGTCGTACGCCTCTCTGTTATTGTCCTTTTTAATAATGATCAGTGGAATCGTCTCGATCTTCTCATAAGTGGTAAAACGCTTCCCACATTCATCACATACACGGCGACGGCGAATGGAGTTGTTATCTTCCGCCGGCCGCGAGTCGATCACTCTGGTATTTTCATGGCTGCAGAACGGACATTTCATAGGCATCCTCCTCTTAAAAACCACGTGTTATTTATACGGATATTATAAGAGAATCAGCAGTTAATGTCAACTAAAATTATGTCCGGTCCGATCTGTCTGATGTCCTTATACGGGATGACGATATTCGGCTCACAGCGTAAAAACCCCAGCCACTGGTTCCCGCCGGGCACCATGATCTTGCAGATGCATCCGCTGCACTCATCGAACTCCAGATCACAGACGTGCCCCAGCTTTTTGCAGTCTCTGACATTAATCACATCTTTGCATTTTAATTCAGAAAAAAGCATGCGTCTGCTCCTGTTTTTTCTATTTCTATAATATATGATCTTCCCGCTCTTGTGTTCGGGAATTACTGGAAATTCCCGCCGCAAAGTATATCCGCACATTCTCCTGTGAATACTGTAGTTATCAAAAAATTAAGCACTCGGGAGGTCTCTATGGTACAGGGAAAAGTGGAAATCTGCGGCGTCAATACTGCAAAACTGCCTTTGTTAAAGGCGGCAGACAAGGAGGCTTTATTTGCGAAGATCCGTGAAGGTGACGCTGCCGCCAGGGAGACCTATATCGAGGGGAACCTGCGTCTGGTCTTAAGCGTGATCAAGCGCTTCTCCGGCAGTGCGGAAAATGTAGACGATCTGTTCCAGATCGGCTGCATCGGTCTCATCAAGGCCATTGATAATTTTGATTCCACTCTCGGGGTAAAATTTTCTACCTATGCAGTACCCATGATTATCGGTGAGATACGAAGATTTTTACGGGATAACAACAGTATCCGTGTTTCACGATCCCTGAAGGATACTGCCTATAAGGCAATCTACGCCAGAGACACCCTGACCAGAAAGAACCTGAAAGAACCCACCATGGAAGAAATCGCCGCAGAGGTAGGCATCTCCAAAGAAGACATCGTCTATGCCTTAGATGCCATGCAGAACCCCATGAGTCTCTACGAACCGGTCTACACCGACGGCGGCGACACCCTCTATGTCATGGACCAGATCAGCGATAAAAAAAATAAGGAAGAGACGTGGGTGGAACATCTCTCCCTCAGTGAAGCCATGAAACGTCTGAACGACAGAGAGCGCCATATTATCTCCCTGCGCTTTTTTGAAGGAAAAACCCAGACCGAGGTAGCCGACATGATCGGCATCTCCCAGGCGCAGGTCTCCCGTCTTGAAAAAAATGCCCTGAAAGCCATGCGGGGGTATCTTACGGCGTGATGCCCCCTGATCTTCTCTGTCACCTCATTTGGCACATCGATCGGTCCAAGATTTATTTGGTAACGTAAGTAATCCGTCTTCCGCTTCCTTTTTGCTCAAGTTTGCCTGCTTCGCAAAGTTCTTTAAGCAACCGAAATGCCTTCGTTGTTCCTGCGCCAATCAAATCCTCTACTTCTTTTCTTGTAACACTGCCATTCTCCTGCGCGTATTGAACAATGAGTTGCTTCTGCTCATTCAGCGAAATATCTTCATTCGCATTATCTGGCACTCGCACTCCATTGTCTTGTTCCTCATTCCTATTGGGAAGTGTTACACGGAAAACTCCTTTTGCGGTTTCAAACCCCGGTTGGAATGGGCAGGTTTTATATGCACGTTCAATTTTCCCAATTCCGGTACCATAACTCTCAATCAATCTCATACGGTAAAAAACGGCTGCAAGGTTCGGATTTCTTGATTGTGAAACGCCAAGAAAAATAGAATTTAGTTCCAAACCAGACACAAGACCTCCAAGGGAAATAAATTCGATTCTGTCCTCATAAACATTGACCAGATTGCTTCCACTAAAAGAGTAATCGCGATGAACAATGCTGTTCAGCAAAGCCTCTCTTACAGCTTCTTCTGGATAATCTCTTCTATCTGTTCGGTCCAGCCCTGAAAATGTTGCCTTCGTTTTATTGACTAAATCAATAAACTGATAGACATCTTCAAGCTGCTTTAAAATAGATCCCGTGAATTCCTTTCTATCCCTGAACAATTCCTTATCCGTTCCTTGGAAGAGAGCCACCTTTGTTGTTGTTTCACACTGGTCAGATAGCAGCAATGCAAGATTTGTATACAAACCATCTTCGCCAATCAACTTAAGCGTCCGCATTTGCGAGGATCCGATTTCAATCGTTCTTCTCTGCATCTCTGTTTGAAGAGTATGGAATGTCAATTCCTGATTCATACTTCTACACAATTCAAACGATCTTCCACTGTTTTGCAGGATCATCTCACGGATACCTTCTTCGGTCATCGGCTGTGTAGAACTGCCCATCCTTACATACACACCACTGGGTTTTAATCCTTTTTCGCGGAGATAGTATGGTCGATTCGTTCCTGTTGTCACATCAATTTCGATAACTTTCTTTTCTTCTATTTCAACTGTGTTGACTCTAATAAACGGCATTATATCTGGTGCTAATGAATCCTTCAAGGAATTTACGATTTGGAGCATTACCCCATCAGGATCACCGATGCCCAAAACTGCTCCATCCTTTCGGACACCAGCATAAATTGTTCCGCCCTCTGCGTTTGCAAATCCCATCACCTCTTTTCGGATGTCAGGGACATGTTCCTGCTTAAATTCAATATTTTGGTTCTCGAATGCTAGCATCTTCTGCTCCTTCCTTTCTTATTTCTTTCTTCTTTCTTTCTCATTGTAAGAAAGAAAGAAAAGTCAAGAGGTGTAGAAACAATTATTTTACCGATTAAGATTGCAGTGACTCTAGTACTATCCTCAATCTATCCCATACTTTTTCTGCATTGCTTTCAACACTTCCGGATTATCAAGTTCTGCTACTTTGTCCCCATCTTTTCCGGTATTCATACAAGATATTAATTTTAGTAGCTTTTCCTTTTCCAACTTAAAGTGTACCCCTTCTCGCGCACATTTTCCTCAAACGCTTCTTCCGGAATCAACACCCTGCCGTATTTATCTGCCAGTTCTGCATATGTCATCCGTTCTGCTTCCACCAGTTCTGAAAATTGTGTAAGAAGGAGACTTCCGCTTCTCAAGACTTTGGGATTGTATTTGAGCACCAGCATCCCTGAAGTCCTTGACCCGAATGCAATTTCTATGCTGAATACCATAGTATTCCCGCATTGAATTTTTAACGTATAGGTTCCTGATTCCACGACATCACAAGAAGTCTCTGCCAGTGCATTCTTTACCGTTTTTGCCAGCGGATGATTCTCAATCGATGCTTTTCTCTTATCAGCGCGCTTTTTCAATCTGTCTTCGCTGTCTCCTCTGTCTTGATCGCAGCCATTGCCGCTTCCGATGCCCGGATGTCATTTAAGGTGGACAGGCTGAGAATGCTGACCATCTGCTCATCAGGTATTCATAAAAATCCGGATAACGCAGCTCTATGCAGGCAAATGCCAGGGCAATCTTTCTGCAGATTGCGGTCTCATCGTCCTCAAATTCATCGTAGATTCCTTTACTGACCGCCACCTTATCCGTCAGCTTATAGTAATTGGCGATTCTCTTGATGCTTCTCGGATTGCCGTCGGTGGTCATCCGGATCAGGCTGATGTATTCGTTCCGCTCCGCCTTCTCCACCCTGCCGGTCTCCTCCAGATATTTTTGCAGCATATTCATCATACTGGTCTTGCCGCTTCCCCAGGCTCCCTGTACCGCTATGGTAAGCGGTGTCTCACAGTCCAGTGTAAAGTCCCCCAGTCCTTCCACATAAGGACTGACATCGAATTCATCCTGGCTCGCCTGTTCGATGGGGCGGTCAGCATTTCCCTTATAAGCTTTCCGTGTCTCTTCCGGTCTCATCTTACGTATCTCCCTCATTTTTCATGTTATCTTCTTGATTGTTCTGATTACACTTTTATTGTCTGCGGAATCTCCGCACCATTCCATACAGTATCCAAAACAATCCATAGCCGATCATCCCGCCCAGCACATTGGTCAGAATATCATCTACCTGAAAATATCCCCTGCCGGTGATCAGCTGGATCGTCTCCACACCGAAACTGGTCACGAATGCCGCGAAAGCATTCCGGAAAAATCCCCGAAGCCAGGGGAACGCCCAGGGACAGATAAATCCATAGGGAATAAACAGCAGTACATTTTCCACCACGAAAGCATGGTTCCTTGCATTGGTCCCCCAGGTGGAGAAAAGTTCCAGATCCATGCCGATCCGGCTGCCATCCTCTCTGGAGAAAAAAGTGATCACCAGAATGATCATCAGATACAGAGAAAATGCCATGAGTCCCGCCATGGGAAAGGCATCCTTCCCCTTACGCTCCCGTCTGGCATTCAGTCCGTTCAGGATCAGTCCCATGACAGCCCCCGCCATGATCCCGTAGGGAAGATAGACAAAAGCCTCCTTCAGATCCTTTATTATATATTTTAACATCATCTTATTATTTCCTTACATTTGATAGGTATCCCAATGGGAAGGTGCTTCTTCCCATATCTTCTTATCCTCGAACAAGCGGTCGTTCATCCAGGCAACGGCATCCACCACGCCGTCCTCGTCAAAGGAAAAATAAGCCCTCTGCTTTTTCTCCTCCGGCGTCTTAAAATAATTAAAGGGCTCCGGCCACACCGTCGCCATAAGCTTTTTGCCGCCTTCGGGGTCCTCCGGATCCTGAGTCTGTTCCAGGCGGTAGCGCATCCCCTGGTGGCATCCGGTGAATTCCGTCTTTTTTAAATATTCCATCGATAATATATCATCACGCTGTATCATGTATCTTCATCCTTAAAATCTGTCATTTACAACCCGGAGCATATGTTTCTCCGTAATTTCTATAGTATCATGTATCCGTCCCGAATGCAAAGTCAAATATGCAGACTAATCTCCTTTTTCAGCTGCCGCATGATCTTTTTCTCCAGCCTGGAAATATAGGACTGGGAGATTCCAAGGAAGTTTGCTACCTCCTTCTGTGTCATCTCCTGTCCGTCCGGTGTTCCCAGTCCGAACCGCAGCCGTACGATGGTCTTCTCCCGGTTCGACAGCTTACTCACAGCATTCATTAAAAGCTTGCGCTCCACTTCGTTCTCGATCCCCCGGTAGATCACGTCCTCATCCGTTCCCAAAATATCCGACAGAAGCAGCTCATTGCCGTCCCAGTCCACATTTAAGGGTTCATCGATGGACACTTCCATCTTCGTCTTATTATTCCGCCGCAGGTACATCAGTATCTCATTTTCAATGCACCGGGAGGCATAGGTCGCCAGTTTGATATTTTTCTCCGGATTGAAAGTATTGATGGATTTGATCAGTCCGATAGTGCCGATGGAAATCAGATCCTCCACACCCACTCCTGTATTATCGAACTTTTTGGCTATGTAGACCACGAGACGCAGGTTATGTTCAATCAGAATCGCCTTCGCCTCATCCTCATATTCCGTCCCCAGATCACTGATGACCTGATTCTCCTGATCACTTTGCAGAGGAGGTGGTAACACTTCCGCTCCGCCGATATAGTGAAGGTCGCCTTTCCGATGTATGGGGAAAGGCTCCCTGCGTGTTATTTTCAATTTCATTTTTCCGGGTATTGCTATCTTTAAGATCATAATTGCTCCTTCCTGTCTCCCGGCTGCAGCAATGCAGGATGCAGCAGCATAGGAATTTCTTTTCCGGCAATTTCCTCTTCACTCACTGCCAGATATACATTTCTGCACACTTTTTCCACGCCACGGTACCGTATCGTTATCTGCGGCACCAGATAACCGCAAAGGATGCCACTGCTCTTCCCCACGCTGTGATAGGGGATGGCACGAAATCCCGATGGTTCCTCTCTCCACAGACTCCTAAATACCCTGATATCCAGTACCGACACCGGTGCCCCGCTGATGGGTTCCCTTAACGTATTGCCGGAATCAATCAGGGCGGGGATCCAGCATTCACCGTCCGTTCCCCGCAGGAGCACCTGACAGTACGCCGCGTGCTCTTCTTCCTTTTTCCTGTGTTTCAGAAGAATCATGCAAAAAAATGTTCCCACTCCAAGCACCATACAGGTGCCCGGGAGGAATTTTCTACCTGCTGGTAAGCTTCGAAACACTGCTGCCAGCACGCCTCCCATCAAAAAGGTAAAAAAGCACTGTTTTCTGAAATACAGCCAGAATCCTCCCATATTCCGTATGGGAAAAGCCACCCACAGCATGAGTCCCGTCCCCGGCAAAAGGCACAGGAAGAGCTTTAAAAGCGCCGTTCCCTTCCATAAAAAAGGGAGCAGATAACATACCGCTCCGATTGCCGCCCCGGCTGTCAGCCGGTACCACGTGGCAGTGTGGCAGGTACTGTGATCCACCAGGATCAGAAGTAACAGGTTCATGCCGAAGTTCAGGAGGAACAGGCTGTCAAAATACAGTTCATAATGCATCACACCCCTCCTTCAGAATTATTATAAGGGGTGTGGTCAGCAGATTTTGTCAAATTTTCACCCGCCGGAACCTTTTTCATTCAGTTATTTTCGACAGCAGTATCTTCTGTCTTCTCCAGTCCCAGATAGGGCAAAATATTTTCATACAGCTGCCTGATAATAGGTGCCGCCACCTGTCCTCCGTAATAGACGCCCTGCGGATTATTGATGATGGCAATGGCAATGACCTCGGGATCATCCGCCGGTGCGAAGCCGATAAACGAGGAAATATAGCGTCCGCTTCCGCGAGGCAGGGTCTGGCTGGTGGCGGTCTTGCCCCCGACCCGGAAGCCCTGCACCTGCCCGTTTCTGCCGGAGCCTTCCGCCACTACCATCTCGAGAATATAGCGCATGGTGGCAGAAGTCTCCTCCGACAGGATCCCGGTACGCACCGGATAGAAATAAGTCTCTTCCACTTCCCCTTCCCGATTCAGTGCCTCGATGCCGAAATGGGGTGTGATCCGATTGCCACCGTTGATAATGGAGGAAGCCGTAGTCAGAAGCTGGATCGCCGTGATCTGAAAGGACTGCCCGAACGCCACCGTCGCCAGTTCCACATTTCCCATGTTTTCTTTTTTATGCATGATCGTTGCCGCTTCTCCCGGCAGGTCCACACCGGTGCGCTGCTTTAAACCAAACTGTTCAAAATAATGGTAGTAATTATCCACACCGAGGCGGAGCCCCACGGTAATGAGCGCCGGATTACAGCTGTTTTCCATGCACTGCACGAAGGTCTGGCTTCCATGACCAGCGGTCTTATGACACCGGATCTTACGATCGTCCACGATGATAAATCCCGGGCAGGAAAAGTTGCTCTCCGGTGTCACCACCCCCGCTTGCAATCCGGCAGCCGCCGTAATAATCTTGAAAGTGGAGCCCGGTTCATAAGTATCGTTAATGCAGCCGTTTCTCCACATGGCATTTAATTTTTCCTGCTTCTGCTCGGCTGTAAGATGCCCGGGATCTGTCGTAAGGAGATTACCGTCTTCTGTCGTAACGGTCTCCACCGGCAGTGTGTAAGGGTCATTCAGATCAAACTCCGGGTAATTGACCATCGCCAGAATCTCTCCGTTCTTCGGATTCATGGCAATGATATAGACACTGTCCGCCTCCTTGGCAGCACAAGCCTGTTCCGCCAGCTGTGTGGCATACTCCTGGATGTTTCTGTCCATGCTGATGCGAAGATCGCTCCCCGGCACCGGTTCCACCCGGCGTTCTCCTGCCGTGTCCACCTCGATCCCTTTGGCATCCGTTACGGTTAATATCATGCCGGGCTCTCCCTTAAGGACTTCCTCATAGACCACTTCCAGTCCGATAATCCCCTGATTGTCGCCTCCGGTGAACCCCAATACTTTACTTGCCAGTTCTCCGTAAGGGTAATATCTCTTATAATCTTCATCCACTTTTACCCCCGCCAGATCATATTCCCGGATTCTGTCACCGACGGTCTTATCCACGTTACTTTTTACCCGCTCGATGGAGGAATATTTTTCCACCCGTTTCCTGGCTTCTTCCTCAGAGATCCCCAGCTCCTTTATCAGCATGGCAATGACCTGCTCGGGTTCTTCGATCTGGTTGTGAATCACGGATACGGTGCAGACTGTTTTATTATCCGCCAGCACGACGCCATTACGATCCAGAATCCTCCCTCTCGCCGCCTTGATGCTTCTCTCCCTCTCATGCAGTCTGGTGGCTGCTTCCGCATAATAATCCGCCCTCCATACCATCAGATACAAAAGTCGTCCCAGCAGCCCGCAGAAGACTGCCGTACATATAAAAAATATGGTCATGATCTTTTTGCGGTGAAAAAATCGATTCTGATGATCTGCCATAAAAAACCTCACCCTGGAGCTTTTTACATTTTATGGCTCCAAAGGTGAGGCTATTCGTTCCATGAATGGCTATTTATTCATTTTGCTGATTCAGCAGATTATTGTTCACCGGGCTGTCACCCAGGGTATCGTCTCCGCCGACGTCCGCTCCCGTAACGGGATCAATCAGACCGCCGTCGATCGGGCTTATCAGATACCCGGTAGTGGGATCCACAGGGTAATTTCTCCAGTCCTCAGAAGTTGTGGTAGAATCTTCTCCCTCTCCGGTTCCGGTGTTCTCTCCGCCCGTCTGGTTTGTGGGATCAGAAGCGGTATCTGTTCCGTCATCGCTTGTCTGAGTATCTCCGTCTTCCGGTTTCTGGGTATACTGATTCGTAATCTCAATCTGCTTCTCTGCCAGTTCCTGAATCTCTTTATCGGACAATTCCTCTGTCATGAAGATGTTCAGGTAAGGCAGCACTTCTGTCAATACATTTCTTACAATACCGGTGGCAAACTTTGCATCATCCTGCGGAGATGCATTGGCACGATCCACGACCACATAAATGGCGATCTGGGGATCATCCGCCGGTGCATATCCCATAAAGGATACGACATATTCACCGTTTTTACGGGGAATGGTCTCTGCGGTACCGGTTTTGCCGCCGATGGCGTAACCTGCGGGTCTTGCGGTTCTACCGGTTCTGCGGTCGCCACCCTCTTCCATAACAGTAGCGCGGCAATACTGTCTGATCTTCGCCGAGGTACTCTCGGAGATGGTCTGCCGCAGAACTCTGGGCTCAATGTTTTCCACCGTTGCTCCGCTGGAATTGGTGATCTTATCCACCATGTGCGGCTCATAATAATATCCACCGTTGATCAGAGAGCAAAATCCCGTGATCATCTGGATCATTGTCACATTGAAGTTCTGTCCGAAACTGTTTGTCGCCAGATCGGCACTGCCCATCTGTTCCACCGGGAATAAAAGGCTGGCGGTTCTCGCTTCTCCGGCAAGGTCTATATTGGTCTTTAATCCGAAATTAAAGGTCTGCTGGAATTTGGAAAATTCCTCTTTGCCCAAGGTAGCTGCGATCTTCATCAGTGCCACGTTGCAGGACCAGGCGATGGAATCCTGTACGGACACATCACCTTCACCGCCGGAACGGTAGCTGTGACATTTGATCGTATGCCCGCCGACTTCCAGAGAACCGTTACACTGATAATGCTCGTTGCCGGTGATGGCTCCGCTCTCCAGTGCCGCTGCCACAGTAAAAGGCTTCGCCGTAGAACCCGGCTCGTAAGTGGTGGAGATACAGTAGTTCTTCCACAGATAGTTCAGATTATCCAACAACTCTTCATCCGTCAGGGCATCGATATCTTCCTGGGTAAAATAAGTATCTGTCTTCGTCAGTACCTGGTAACCGTTGGCATTGGTCACCATCTCGATCTTACGGGATCCCAGCAGTGCATCCGTGTTTCTGGTATCGTTCAGATCATAAGTCGGATAACTTGCCATGGCTAAAATATTACCGGTATTGACTTCCATAATGATGCAGCCTACATTTTCCGCACCGTTGCCGGGGTGTACCGCATCCTTATGCTCGTCGTTAAACTGCTTCAGATATTTCTCCACGATTCCCTGAATATTGGCATCGATGGTACTGTGTATGGTATTGCCGTCCACTGCCGGTTTGATGGTGCGCTCCAGGTTGGCATCATCGTTCAAATAGCCATACTCTCTGCCGGTCGTTCCATTCAGGACATCGTTGTAATACTCTTCCAGTCCGTACTGTCCCTCGTTGTCCGATCTGGCGAATCCGATGACATCCGCCGCCAGAGATCCGTTGGGATAGACTCTCTTGTATTCTTCTTCAAACCAGACGCCCCTGATATTGCTGTCCTCCAGCGCAGCTGCCTGAAATCCGCTGATCTGGTCATAAGTCATTCTCCGAAGAGGCACATACCAGGAAGATTCGGGATGGGATGTCACATACTGTCGCACTGCCGTCATATCCAGATCCGGGAAATTCGCAGACAGCGCTTCCATGGTGGGTTCCAGATAATCATCCCGATCCAGCATTACCCTTGCATCGATGACCAGGTTATACACCTTTTCACTGACTGCCAGTTTCGTTCCCTTGGCGTCCACGATGTCTCCTCGGCGGAACGGCAGGGTGATGGAATCGTACTTTTGCTGGGAAAGCACCTGCTTCTCGTAGGCAGCTCCGTCCGCCCTCACGATCCATGACAGACGAAACGACAGCAGAATAAATGCCAGTATAATCAATGCATACAGACATAGCAGTTTCTTCTGCATTTTGATACTAAATTTCTTGGGGTTCTTTTCCTTCACACATTCTGCCTCCCGGGCTTACTTCTGACTGTTATCTGCCTGACGCATATAATCGTTGCTGATGCTTTCATAGGGGATCACCTGACCTTCGGTAGCATAGGTCATTCCCAGTTCACCGATGGCGATCCGCTTAATTTCTTCCAGATTGATGCTGCTGGTGATACGGCTGTACTCCTCATCGTTGGACAATTTCAGAGAGTTCAGTTCACTTTCCATCCTGGATACTTCTGCGATCTTCGTGGTCAGCTGCGACTGCATCTGGATATAATTCACCAGGAAAAATGCGCATGCCACCAGGGCCGCCATTAGAAAAGTCACATAGCCGATGCTCATATGTCTTGCTTTTTCTCTGTTTTTTCTCGTCTCATGAGACAGTTGTCTCCGGGGCTCTTCCAATTGTCTCCGGATCTGTAAGTCTCTTGCTGTATTATCATATATGTATGGGGTATTACTTCTTCTCTGTGCCATACTTTGTTCCCACTTTCACTGATTAAATCTTTAAATTCTTTATTTCTTTTCGAACACGCGTAACTTTGCGCTCTTGGACCTGCTGTTTGCTTCCAGTTCTTCCGCACTTGGAAGAATCGGTTTCCTGGTGATCACCTTTCCCTTGGAGACCTTACCGCATACACACACCGGGAATTCCGGAGGACAGGTGCAGGGATTCTCATTCCTGCGGAACGCATTTTTCACGATCCGGTCTTCCAGGGAATGGAAAGTGATGATACAGAACCTTCCGCCGGGATTCAACAGATCGATCAGCTCGTCCAACGCCTTTTTCAGTACTTCCAGTTCCTGATTGCACTCAATGCGAATTGCCTGGAATGTCTGCTTGGAAGGATGTCCGTTCTGCCGCATCTTCGCCGGAACTGCGGCTTTGATGATCTCATTTAATTCAAAGGTAGTCTCAATGGGCTTGTCCACCCTTTTTTTTACAATATGTTTCGCAATGTTTTTTGCGAAAGGATCTTCGCCGTAATCCCGGATGATATGATACAGTTCCATCTCGGAATAATTGTTCACGATGTCTCTCGCCGTCAGTGTCTGCCTGCGATCCATCCGCATGTCCAGCGGCGCATCAAAACGATAGGAAAATCCTCTGTCTTCGGTATCTAACTGGTAGGAAGAGACTCCCAGATCCAGCACGATGCCGTCCACCCCGGTGACTCCGTATTCTCTGAGGGCTTCCACCGCATTCACGTAATTGTTGCGGATCACCGTCACTTTATCTCCAAAGCATCGCAGTCTCTCCGATGCCGCCGCGATCGCCGCGTCATCCTGATCGATTCCGTAGAAATGTCCGTTCTGTAAGCGGCTGCACACTTCATAAGCATGTCCGCCGCCACCTAAGGTTCCGTCCACATAGATGCCGTCCGGTCTGATATTCAGTTGTTCGATGGTCTCATGCAACATCACAGAATAATGATTAAATTCCACGACGGTCATCCTTTCCTGCTTCTTTTAAATCTACTTCTTTTAAATCTGCTTTTTAAATGGTCAGTCCCAGTCCTTCCATGGCACCGGTGATCTCATCCATATCCGCATCGGAGTTCATATCCTCCCACTTGTCCTTGCTCCAGATCTCCACGCGGCTGCCGACTCCGACTAACACCACATCTTTTTCCAGTCCGGCGAATTCTCGCAAGTGTGCCGGCAACAGGATTCTTCCCTGCTTGTCCACTTCCACTGTAGCCGCACCGGCTAAGAAGAAACGGGCGAATTGTCTTGCTTCCTTATTGATCAGAGGTAATGAGGTCAGCTTCTGTTCAAAAGCATTCCAGTCATCGCCTGCATACACAAATAAGCAGCCATCCATTCCCTTGGAAATCACAAATTCCTCGCCTAAAGTCTCTCGGAATTTTGCCGGAATGATCAACCTGCCTTTCGTATCTAACGTATGGTTGTACTCGCTCATAAACATCGCACTCACCACCATTCATCCAAAAGGGGACTGCCACGAAAAAGGAGGTCAATTTTTCAAAAATCTACCACTTTGTGGCACTTGCCTCCACTTTCTCCCACTTTTATTATGATTTTATACTAAAATAGGGTATTTTACAAGAGAAATCAAGTGGCTTTTTTCGACAGCGGAATCAAAATGAGCGCCCCGTCCTACGACAAAAGCGCTTTTTCCACTATATGTGGCAAAAAAATAAGAGCAAACACAATATCTATGTATTTGCTCTTGCTTCGTTATTCTTAAAAATTTTTAAATTTTTTCAACTATTCAGCACTCCATTCGCAAAATCGCTCTTTCAGAGCTTACTTTTTGCTCATGTGGTTACTTCGCCATATAAATTCTGTCAAATGTCCTTACGAATGCAAGCATTCGACGTGCATGTTGACATAATTTGCATGGCTCTGAATAGTTACAAATTATTTTCCACTTTCGGCTGTTTTTTCAGGCGGATACGTACCACAATGTCCGTCACCACCGCAAAAATCACCATACACAGAGATAACACCTGGGATACCGCAATGGTAGTACCGGGAATAAAGAGGGTATCGGTACGGATACCTTCGATCCAGAATCTTCCCAGTCCATAACCTCCGAAATATAGCAGGCAGATCTCTCCCCGGAACTTCTTATGCTTACGATATACCAGCATAATGATCAGAACCGCCAGATTCCACAGGCTCTCATAGAGGAATGTGGGATGTACCTGAATATAATTGGTTCCTTCCAGAATATGCGCCGCCACATTTTCCGAGATATCCCGGCTGCGTACGGCCTCGATGGGAAGTCTCATCGCCAGAATATTATCTGTATACTCCCCAAATACTTCGCGGTTCATGAAATTGCCCCAGCGTCCGATGACCTGTCCCAGGATCAGTCCCGGCACACAGAGATCACCCAGCTGAAAGGGATTGATTTTCTTGATCTTACAATAGATAAACAGTGTCAGAAATGCCCCGATTACTCCACCGTAGATGGCCATTCCTCCGTTTCTGGTATTGAAGATACTCAGCAGATTGTCCTTGTAGTAGTCCCAGGCAAAGATCACATAATAGAGCCGGGCACCGATCACAGAGAAAATCACCGCATAAATTGCAAAATCCCAAATCATATCCGGATTCTCCCCGGCCACCTTCGCTTCGTGTACCGCCATCAGAATACCGGCCAGTACACCGATTCCGATGATCAGTCCGTAAAAAGCGATCTCAAAACCGAATACGGTAAAGCTTCTGGGAACATTTTCCAGATAAATACCCAGATGGGGAAATGCAATATCTCCTGCATTCATCATAATATTTATATCCTTTCTTAGTACTACTCGGCTTCTACGCGTTTCGCGCTCCCGGATCTTAGTATTATACATTGATGTTGGGGTCAAAAACCCCCGACTTTGATGCTCATATCGGGACGGGTCCTAAGGTCTTTCACCCACCTATGAGCAAGCTCATGTGGGTTTAGACCTTTTGACCCTGGCATCATACATTAAAACGGAAAAGAATTACATCGCCATCCTGCACCACATAATCCTTGCCTTCCATGCCGACCAGACCTTTCTCACGGGCAGCTGCCAGAGACCCCTGCTCTAAGAGATCCTTGTAATTCACAACTTCTGCCTTGATGAAACCTCTCTCGAAATCGGAGTGGATCTTACCGGCTGCCTGAGGCGCCTTGGTACCGATCTTAATGGTCCATGCTCTGGTCTCATCCTCACCTGCGGTCAGGAAACTCATCAGTCCCAGGATGTGATAACTTGCCTTGATCAGCTTCTCCAGACCGGATTCCTTTAATCCCAGATCATCTAAGAACATTGCCTTCTCATCATCGTCCAGCTCAGAGATCTCTTCCTCGATCTGTGCACAGATCACGAATACTTCGCTATTCTCACTTGCTGCGAACTCTCGAACTTTGCCCACCATCTCGTTGGATGCTCCGTCGTCTGCCAGATCGTCCTCGGATACATTTGCCGCATAGATCACAGGCTTGTAGGTCAGCAGATTGTATTCCTTTAACAGTGCCAGTTCATCCTCATCGGTGACTTCCAGGCTCTTCGCCATCTTGCCACTCTCCAGATGCTCCTTGATCCGCTCTAAGAGTGCCAGCTCCTTGGCATAGGTCTTGTCCATTCTGGCAGCCTTGACTACCTTGGACAGTCTTCTCTCCAGTACTTCCAGATCTGCGAAGATCAACTCCAGATTGATGGTCTCGATGTCGCGCAGAGGGTTTACACTGCCGTCTACGTGGATGACATTGGGATCCTCGAAACATCTTACCACATGTACGATGGCATCCACTTCACGAATGTTGCTTAAGAACTGGTTGCCCAGTCCTTCACCCTTGGAGGCACCCTTTACCAGACCTGCGATATCTACGAATTCGATGACTGCGGGAGTTACCTTCTTAGAATGGTACATCTCGCCCAGTGCCTTTAATCTGTCGTCCGGAACTGTTACCACACCTACGTTAGGGTCGATGGTACAGAAAGGATAGTTGGCAGATTCCGCTCCTGCCTTGGTCAGGGAATTGAAAAGTGTACTCTTTCCCACATTGGGAAGACCTACGATACCCAGTTTCATGATTTATTTACCGTTCAGAAACCTTCCGGTTTACTGCCTTTCTTTTTGTTTCTCAATATTCAGCACTGCCCATTATAGCATATTTCCGTGCATTTGCAAATGCCGCAGAACGATCTGTTAACGACTATTGTTCAAAATATGCTGTAATTCCGGACAGCAGTCCCTCTGCCAGCAGTTGAAGCGTGGCATCACTGTGGTCGGAATATGCATTTCCCAGTTCCATGTCCACGGACGGGATCGTGCTGTAGGAGGTCTGGGTCAGGTCAATACTCATATGTCCTTTCCCGTAGATCGTTGCCCCCTGCTCCCGCAGTTCTTCCACAAGATCTGCTCCCAGGGCATCGTGCTGCTGCCAGTGGGATGACACCGGTTCCATACTTTTCAGTTCCTCCGGCACCGAGATATAAAAGCATCCTTTGTCATAATTTTTACCGTCACCACTGTCCCAGTGCAGCGCAATATGACAGTCCGCCACATTGTTGCAGATCACGGTCCGCGCCACATTATCTAACTGTACATCCTCGCCATCCCGGAGCATCAGCACATCATACCCGGAAGCAAGAAGCTTATCCCGCAGGATCTGCGCCATTCGCAATGTAACCGTCTTCTCCGGTGTCCCGTCCTGAAATGTCATGCCGCCGGAGACTGCCACAGCTTCCGTAGCTCCTGCCGCCGTGCTGCCTCCCGTGGTCTTGGCAGAGCCGTCCGGGTGGCACAGAGTCTTCACCTTCGCGCCGCCCGCCGTACCATGTCCGGCATTAACACCGATAACGATACCCTTACGTCCGGATTCCTCCGGCGCTCGATACAGCACCGCCGCTCCGGAATTGATTTTGGAATGATCCGCATACTCCCATGTAGGATCCAGGGTGATCTGCAGCAGATTCGCGTATTCCGGAATCATAGTTACTTCTGTCTCCGGTACTGTTTCTGCCACCTCAGTCACTGTCTCTATAGTCTCCCGCTCCATGACCGTAGCTTCTATCGCTTCTACCGTCTCTATGGTCTCCGCGGTGTCGCTTCCCATACTCTCCGTACTTTCAGAACTTTTCTGCGTACCACAAGCCGTCATGCTCACGGACAGTATCACAACAGCTGCCGTCACTGCTGTTCTGTATTGTTTTCTGTAAAGCATATCCTTTTACTCCTCCGATATGAAAAGAACCACAGCTGTGAACTTACAGCTATGGTTCTTCTGTTCCCTCTTCCTTATTCCGCTTATTCTGGAACACATCCTCTAATCAGCCACGCAGTTTGAAGTGATCTAACAGCTCGTTCAGAGTCGTTGCAGATGCAGACAACTCCTCGCTGGTAGCGGAAGTCTCCTGGGCTGCTGCGGAGTTGGACTGAATAACATCGTTGATGTCTTCCACGCCCTTCTTGATGTTGCTGACAGATGCTGCCTGTTTGTCGGATGCAGTACGGATATTGGCAACCTCCTGGATAATCTGATCCAGTTCGGACATAACTTCCTGCATTGCATCATTGGTCTCTTTGGTGACCTTATTACCTACTTCCACTTCATTCAGTGACTCTTCGATCAGCTTCTTGGATTCTACTGCAGAATTTGCGCTTTCCTCCGCCAGCTGTCTGATCTGATCAGCTACCACTGCAAATCCTCTTCCAGCCTCTCCGGCACGTGCTGCCTCGATGGAAGCGTTCAGGGACAACAGATTGGTCTGGGATGCGATATTTTCAATATCCGCAATAATCTTCTCAATGTTCTGGGTCGTTCCGTTGATCTTCTTCATGGCAACGACCAGTTCATCCATCTTCTTCTGACTGTTGGCAGCCTCGATACCCACCTGTTTTGCCTTGTCATGAACAATATCGGTGGACTTGGTATTCTCCAGTACCTGACCGGTTACTTCTTCTACAGTAGCCACCAGTTCTTCCACGGATGCTGCCTGGTTGGTAGCGCCCTCCGCGATATCCTGTGCACTGACAGCCAGCTGATTGCTTCCCGAAGATACCTGTTCGGAAGAATCCTGAATGCCGTGCATGGTCTCACTGATCTTGTTTACCATCTCATCCAGTCCATCCAGCACACTGCGAAGCTGACCTACATAAGCATCCGGACAGCTGCTGTGTACATCGAAATTGCCTTCGGAGAAGTGCTCTACGATGTCAAACAGATCGGATACTACTTTCTTCAGAATGCCGGCTGCTGTCTCAAAGCTGTCGGAAAGTCTTCCCAGTTCATCCTCTGATTCATAAGGTGTTCCTATTTCAAAATCACCGGCTGCAATCTTCTCGGATGCCACTACCAGGTTCTCAATCGGATCCACTAACATTTTGGCAAGCATCTTCGACATAGCTGCGTTAAATGCAATGCCCAAAGCAACTAATATTACAATAATTACGATCCCCACGTAACTTTTTGACTGTAACATTCCCACAATTGCAGCAACCGCCAACACCACATATAAAATATCCATGATGCGGAACACAAAAGAAAGCTTATTTTTGATTGGTTTCTCCCTCAGCATTTCTTCCAGTTTTTTCATTTGTCTCTTGCTCCTTCCGTTTATTAATACTCCTTTATTCTATTTTAATTTCACTTATTTGTTTCGTCAAGCGTTAAGCATCTTAAATTTATGTAAAAATCATGCATGGGATGCCTTGCTCATCTCCAGTAATTTATCCCGCATCTCATTTTCAATGCGCTGTAAATCTTCCTCGGCGCTCTGTCTTCTCGCACGACCCTCTTCCTGGATCTTCATGACTTCATCCAGTGTATTCATCAGGGTCTGATTGGTGGATTTCAATGTTTCAATATCCACAATTCCCCGCTCGGATTCCTTCGCTGTCTCCACAGAAGCCACCTTCAGTGCTTCCGCGTTCTTCTTCAACAGTTCATTGGTCATATCCGATACGGCGCGCTGTGCCTTGGCGGCATCAGTGGCATGATCCAAACCAATGGCAATAACCATCTGACTCTTCCACAGAGGGATCGTATTCACTAACGTCGACTGAATCTTCTCGGACATGGCGATATCATTGGACTGGATCAGACGGATCTGGGGTGCCATCTGCAGGGAAATGGCTCTGGTCAGCTCCAGATCATAGATCTTCTTCTCAAACCGCTCACACATTGCCGCGAAATCTTTCGCTGCCTGGGTATCCTCCGGCAATCCGCTCTTCTGTGCCTTCTCTAAAAGTTCCGGAAGTTCCACGCTTTTTGCCTGCGCCAGTTTCTTTTTTCCTGCCAGGATGTACATGGACAGTTCCTTGAAGTAATTCAGATTCAACTGGTACAGCTTGTCCAACACTGCCACATCTTTTAACAATACTACCTGGTGGCTCTCCATGGCATCACAGATCTTTGTAATATTGACTTCCGCCTTATCGTACTTTGCTTTCAGATTGCTCAGCTTGTCCCCACTTTTTTTGAACAGTCCAAAGAAGCCTTTGTCTTCCTCAGTATCAAAATCTTTTAACTGTGCCACCACATCGGTTAAAAGATTTCCGACTTCTCCCATATCCTTGGTCCGGACATTACTAAGCGCCGTCTCAGAGAAATCAGCGATCTTTTTCTGACTTCCGGCACCGTACTGTAACACCGCCTGGGTATTGGTCAGGTCGATCTGTGCTGCAAAATCATCCACCTGCTTCTGTTCTTCCGGTGTAAGTTCCATCTCGGGAACCGCCTGCTCTTCCACTAACTCTTCCGGCTTCTTCTCCACGATCTCTGCCTTTGCCTCCGCAAAAGGATCCAGTGTAAGTGTCGGTGCCTCTTTCGTTGCTGCATCTAAATTCATATTCATAATTGATACCCCCATTTTCTTACCATTGCATCATTTATATTTTACTGCTTTTCCATTACAAATTCCGATTCCGTCAGACCTTCCTTTGCCAGCATGGTCTGTAATACCTGTGCATCTGCCGATGCATCAAAGGCTGCATCCTGGAACAGATTGTTTAACAATGTCACAAATGCCTGATTGATCATGTCCAGTGTCTTCTCGATCTCTTTCTTGGCATCGAGAATGTCTTCTCCGGGACTGCTGACCTCGTCAAATTCCGCATACTGCTCTACCAGCTTTAAAGTAGTGGGCAGATAATAATCCATTAATTTGTGCATTCTGTGCATCTGCTCCGGATGTTCCTGCACTCTGTCGAAAATCTCCTTCAACAGATTCTCCAGACGATACAGCTTCTCGGAGATTGTCTCTCCTTCGATCCGGTCGTTCAGATCCCGCAGATGTCTGATGTATTCCATCCCCTCTGCCACCATGCTGTGGAGTTCCTGTTTTCTCTCCGTCTGTGCAGCGTCCTGTGCTGTTTCATTGTCCGGCATCTGTTTTGCCTGTTCTTCTGATTTTTTCTGTTCCAGATAAGCCTTTTCTGTCTCCAGATACTGATGATAGATCACATCATTTAACATAAAACAGGTCTCTTTGTCATCCAGATGTCCGTCGGGGAACATTCCGGCTTTCAACATTTTCCGCAGGTCCTTTTTTACATAGCGGACGCTTTTGCCGGTATAACGTGCCATTTCCGCGATCACACCGTACATCTTGGTGCCGCACAGTTCCAAATATTTCTCCGCACGCCGTAGTCTCCTGCGCTGTCCGTTGCCATAGGAGATCATCTCCAAAAATACCAAAGAAAGTACTCCCGGAAGAATTGCCGCGCTTAAATTTGCTGCACTAAAAGCTGCCAGGAGAAGCTGTACGAAAAGTCCCAGCCCTGAAAAGCCAAGCCCGATGCCACCGAACACGGTACACAGGGTTCCGGATACGCTTCCCTTTTTTTCCATTTTCACTAACGAAGTCATCTCGGAAGCCGTAGCCGGTCTGGGAGTCACGGGCTGTTCCTGATTCCTTGCACGGTTCTGCGCTGCCTGTGCCTTACGCTGTTCTTCCCATTGTTTTTCCCGCTCTTTTCGCTGTCTGTGCCATTCTTCGTTCTGTCTGCGGTGTTCTTCCCGCTGTCTTTCCCGTTCTTCGCGCTCCGCCTGGATCTGTTCTTCGGACTTCTCTTCTTCCCGTTTTTTATCCTGCCAGTTGCGTTGGGAATTCCAGACCTTTTCCTCCGTGGCTTCCCTGGACAGATTCGCCTGAAAATCTGCTTCCCGCAGAGCATCGTTGACCGTATCGGTTACTAATGTATTCAGTGCCCGGAAATCTCCGGTTTTCATGGCTTCAGCGATGGTCTCTTTAAATTTTTCCCCTAGATGATTCTGCACTTCACTCATAATTAATATTTTCTCTGACTTTTCAGTTCCTCATAGAGCAGACAGTAATTCTCGTAACGTGTCTGCGAAATGTCTCCTTCCGCCACGGCATCCTTCACGCCGCAGACCGGTTCTGAGATATGAGAACATCCTCCGAATCTGCAATATTTTTCAAAAGGAACAAATTCGGGATAAAATCCCGCCAGCTGCTCTTTTTCCAGTCCGAACAGCCCCAGGGAACTGAACCCCGGAGTATCCAGAATGTAAGTATCCGGTGCAATGGAGATCAGTTCGGAATGCCTGGTGGTATGTTTTCCACGCTCGATCTTCTCACTGATGGAGCCGGTCTCCATCACAATCCCCGACTGTAAACAGTTGACTAACGAAGACTTGCCGACACCGCTGGGTCCCGCCACCGTGGTGGTCTTGCCCCGAAGCAGGTCTTTTAAACTGTCGATGCCTTCCTTCTCTCTGGCACTGACTGTAATGGTCTGAAATCCCGCCTGTTCATAGATGGAACGATAATCCTCTTTTTTCCCCTCTGCGTCAATGTCCTGCTTGTTAAAACAGATGATACAGGGAATATCCTGCTGCTGCATCATGATCAGGAAGCGATCCAGCAGATTAAAATTGGGCTGTGGCTTACAGATGGCAAAAATCACCAGTGCCTGATCCACATTGGCTACCGCCGGGCGAATCAGTTCGCTGTGCCTGGGAAGCAGTTCTGTGATATTTCCCTTTTTCTGTGCTTCATCTATGACTTCCATCTCCACATCGTCCCCGACTAATGGTTTCCTGTGGTCCTTACGGAAGACACCTTTTGCCTTGCATTCATAGATTCCGTCCGCACTGTGGAGTGCATCCCCCGCATGGACGTAATAGAATCCGGCAATTCCTTTTATAATCTTGCCCTTCATAGTTCCTGCCTTTGTCTTATTCCTTCACGAATTCCACCCTTCGGGTAAAGGACTGGTTCTCCGTAGTGCCGGGAACATTCACCGTATTGCCATCCGCATCGGTCGTCGTACTTCCTCCCTCCGTTGTCACCTGATAGGTCATGGTAATCGTACCACCGGAAGAAGCGATGCCGTTGATATTGGTAGATACCGGGAATGTGGTAACCTTTGTATCCATCAGCACGGTGCCGTCATCTGCCACCAGGGTGATGCCGACTTCCATTCCTGATACATACTTGGGTGCCTCGGAAGTCGTCGGTGCCGCAATGCTGACATTGCACTTATAGGTCACTTTCTGTGCGCCCTGGCTCACCTTAATATCAATGGAGGTTCCCTGATCCACATAAGATCCGTGGGAATAGCTCTGATAGCAGATCATGCCCTCTCCCACTTCATCACTGTAGATATAGGTCACACTGCCTACCGTCAGTCCGGCTTCGATGGCTTCCACCGTACCATCCTGCTCTGACAGTCCGATCAGATTCGGCACGCGGATCTTCGTATCTTCCTTACCCAGGCTTACGGCAACGGTGATCACACTGCCCTTCGGCGCCTTATTGCCTTCTGCGGGAGTCTGGGAGATCACGCGTCCTGCCTCTATGGTATCGGAATAGCCTTCCGTCTTATTGACCAGAAAGCCCTTGCTTACCAGCTGTGTATTCGCCTCGTCAAAGGTAAGTTCCACCACATTGGGAACTTCCACGCCCTGGGTTCCGGCACTTGCCGTAAGTGTTACCTTGCTGCCCTTGTCAATCCGGGCACCCACGCTGACATCGGCACTGATAACCACACCTTCTGCCACGGAATCGGATTCCTCATATGCAACTTCCGTCAGAATTCCCAGTCCGGTCAGTGTATTTCTCGCATCATCCACATTCATGCCTGTGACATCCGGCATGGTGACTTTCACATTTTCTTCTCCGGTCTCTTCGGTTGTAATTATGGGTCCGGAAGAATTGTTATCGTCATTCTTTTTCCCACCGAAGATCTTCACCGCCAGTACGATCAGGATGATACAAATCACAATACCGGCAACGATTGCCAGAATCGTGGTCACTTTTTCCATCTTGGGATCGTAGTCGTAATCGTCTTCGCCTTCTCCCTCTTCTTCGTTCTCGTACATTGCTTCTGTATCGGAACGCAGACGCATGGTCTCATCGTGATCCGTTTCCTCGTATTCACGATTTGCGGGATAAGGAGTCTTTTTCTTGATCTGTGCCATATCCTCATCGGAGAGCATCCGTGTGCCGCCCTCCATGTCCGGATCATGGTTCACCACAAAATCCTCATCCGGATTGATCAGAGACTGCTTCAGGTCAGCGATCAGCTCCGCCATATTCTGGTATCTGCGGTCCGGGGACTTCTGACAGCATTTCAGTACGATGCTTGCCACACTGGAAGGGATCTCCGGTACATATTCCTTGGGAGACGGCATCTCCTCCTGAATGTGTTTGATGGCAATTGCTACCGTGGTCTCCCCATTAAAGGGCACTCTGCCGGTCAGCATCTCGAACATGGTGATTCCCAGCGAATAAATATCACTCTTCTCATCGCTGTAACCGCCTCTTGCCTGCTCCGGAGAAGTATAATGCACACTTCCCATGACATTGGAAGTAATGGTGTTACTGGTAGCCGCCTTGGCGATACCGAAGTCCGTCACCTTTACCTTGCCGTCTTTGGAGATAATGATATTCTGCGGCTTGATATCCCGATGAATAATATGATTATTATGCGCAGCCTGAATACCCATGCTTACCTGGATGGCAATACTTACTGCCTCCTTATAAGAAAGACGCGCCTTTTTCTCAATGTATTTTTTGAGGGTGATGCCTTCTACCAGTTCCATTACGATATAGTAGATTCCGTTCTCTTCCCCTACATCATAGACGTTTACGATGTTTGGATGCATCAGTCCCGCTGCCGCCTGTGCTTCAATGCGGAATTTAGAGACAAAATTAGCGTTCTCACTGAATTCCTGTTTTAATACCTTGATTGCCACATAGCGATTCAGCTTATGACATTTTGCTTTATAGACATCTGACATACCGCCGGTTCCGATCTTCTCCAGGATCTCGTAGCGATCGCCAATCATCATTCCTATTTTGATCATTCCTGTTCTCCATTCCAAAAACTAAGTAACTAAGAATATTCTCTGTCTTATGCACACGGCTCGATCAGTATCACACTGATATTGTCTTTTCCACCGTTGGCATTGGCTGCTTCTACCAGGTGCTGTGCCTTTTCCACAAGGTCTCTTGCTCCGCTGATAATCATACGAATCTCTTCATCCTCCAGCATGTTGGTCAGACCGTCCGTACACATTAAGACGATGTCACCCTCCTGCAGTTCCACGGTAAAAAAGTCCGGTTCCACATGGTCTTCCGCTCCTACTGCCCTGGTAATAATATTTTTCTTGGGATGATTCCTGGCGTCCTCACGATCCAGTTCTCCGATACGTACCATTTCCTCTACATAAGAATGGTCTCTTGTGATCTGGCGGATCTTGTTCCCCACCACATAGAGCCTGCTGTCACCCACATTGGCCACCTGCAAAAATCTGCCCATGCAGGATGCCGCCACTACGGTCGTACCCATGCCTTCCAGTTTCTTATCCTCACTGGCACGCTTCCGAATCACCGCATTGGCTTCCTCGATTGCCCTGCGGAAAATCAGTGACGGATTCTTCTCGAAAGAATTCTCCATCTCGTTAAGCATGGTCTCCACCGTCACCTTCGACGCATAATCTCCCGCATTATGTCCACCCATACCGTCCGCTACGATAAACACGTTGGGCAGGTTACCCACCGGCTCTTCAGAGGTATAGATATAGTCCTGATTGATATTTCTTTTCCTTCCAATATCGGTTATGGAAAACGTCTTGAGCACGTCAAACTTCCTCCTGTGAGAGTCCGTCCGGGTTCTGTGTCTCCTGCACATGACGGCGTCTTAACTGTCCGCAGGCACCGTCGATATCCCGGCCCATTTCCCTTCTAATTGTAACATGTATCTTCTTACTTTCAAGTTTATTTTTAAATGCCTGAATGTGCTTTGTGTCCGACTGCACGTAATCCCGCTCCTTGATGGGGTTCACCGGGATGAGGTTCACATGGCAGCACAGAGGCTTCGCCAGGGCGATCAGTTCTCTGGCATCCTCTTCCGTATCATTCACACCGCCCACCAGACTGTACTCAAAAGTGATCCGCCGCCCGGTCTGTTCAAAATAGTACCGGCAGGCATCCATCAGTTCATCGATGGAATACCGGTTGGCGATAGGCATCAGTTTTCTTCGCTTCTCATTGGTTGTGGCATGCAGGGATAATGCCAGTGTGATCTGCTGCTTTTCATCCGCCAACTGTCTGATCCTTGGCACAATGCCGCAGGTGGATACCGTCACATTTCTCTGACTGATATTCAGACCGTTCTCATCGGTTAAAAGATGCAGAAATTTTAACAGATTGTCATAATTATCCATGGGTTCCCCGGTACCCATGACTACCACGTTGGAGACTCTCTCTCCCGTAAGCCTTGTGATGGCATAGATCTGATCCAGCATCTCGGAAGGCGTCAGATTCCGCTCCAGTCCATCCAGGGTGGACGCACAGAATCTGCAGCCCATACGGCATCCCACCTGGGAAGAGATACAGACACTGTTGCCGTGTTTGTACTGCATCCACACGCTTTCCACCACATTGCCGTCAGACAGTTCAAATAAAAACTTTTTCGTTCCGTCAATCTTCGATTCCTGTATTCTGACAGGCTTTACACAGGTATATTCATACTTTCCCTTGCATTGTTCCCTGAATTTTGCGGAGAGATTGGTCATCTCTTCAAAGCTTCGCGCTAACTTCACATGCATCCACTCATACATCTGTTTTGCCCGGAAAGCTTTCTCTCCCATGCTCTCCAGTTCGGTTTTCAATTCTTCCAGATTCAGGGATTTAATGTCTTTTTTACTATCCATTCTCTTCTTTATTCTTCTTTGTTCTTCTTTATTCTTCTTTGTTCTTCTTTATTCTTCCGCTTTTCTGCGCAGCCTTGCATAGTAGAATCCATCCGCCGCATCCGTTCCCGGCAAAAGCTGCCTCTCTTCCTCCAACACAAACGGGAGATGATCCGTGATCCAGGCTGCCTTTTCCTGATTCTCGCCTCTGTGGATCGTGCAGGTGCTGTATAACAGCACGCCGCCCGGCTTCACATACCGCCATCCGGTCTCTACGATCTGTCTCTGCAGTTCATTGATGGATTTAAGGCTGTCCGGCGTTACATGATATTTAATATCTCTCTTTTTGCCCATGACACCCAGTCCCGAGCAGGGGACATCCATAAGCACCACGTCTGCGTATCCTTCATGAGCAGCGTCGGGAACCGTGGCATCGTGCACCTCCACTTCCACATTCGTGCACTGCATGCGTTCCAGATTCTCAAGGATCAGCTCGGTCTTGTATTCCGAAACATCACGGGACAGCACATGCCCTTTGGCTCCGGCGTACTCGGAAGCTAGAATCGTCTTGCCTCCCGGCGCCGCACACAGATCCATGACCTTGTCCCCGGGATGAATCTGCGCCGCCTTCACCGCCAATGCGGAGGAGACATCCTGCACAGTAAATCTGCCTTCGGCGAATCCGGGAAGTGCATTCACGTTTTCCAGATTCTCCGCCAGATACACATAGGGAAGTTCCTTACTTTGTGTAAGGCTCACCCCTGTACTTTCAATCTGTGTGACCAGATCTTTTCTCTCCTCTTCCGACAGGTCCACACGGAACCGCAGAGATACCGGATGAATCTTAAGCAGTCCCTTCAGAAGTGTTTCCGTTCCCTTCATGCCGTATACCGGAAGCCACAACTCCACGATCCATTCCGGCATAGAATATTTTACGCTGAAATATTTCACAGAATCCGCAGGATCCGGCAGGGGCATCTTGTCCTTGCTGCGGGCAATATTGCGCAGGACGGCATTGACGAACCCCTTCAGAGTACGGAAACCGCGCTTTGCCGCCAGCTTACAAGCCTCATTACATACCGCACTGTCCGGCACCGCATCCATATACAGGATCTGATAGGTACTCATGCGGAGCAGGCAGCGGATCAGAGGCTTCATCTTCCGGACCGGAACCGAAGAGAACTGATTCAGATAATAGTCCAGTTCCAACTGTCTCTCTATGGTACCTTCCGTAACTCTCTTGATAAATGCCTTATCCCTGGGATCCAGGTAATCGTATTTATCCAGCACTGCTTTTATTAATTTATGGGAAAAATCCTGCCCCCTTTCCAGGTCCAGCAGGATCTCCACAACGATCTCTCTTGTATCGGTTGTTGCAGGATTCCCCATGCTTAGTCTCTCCTTCTGCGGTTACCGCCATACAGCAGGATCAGACGAAGCAGCTGTAATGCGGAGGATGCCGCTCCCGCCACGTAGGTAAGGGCAGCCGCTGTCAGCACCTTTTTACCACCGCTTACTTCTTCACTGCCTAACAGGCCGTATTCCTCCACCTTCACAATTGCTCTGTGAGAAGCATTGAATTCCACTGGAAGTGTCACCAGCTGGAAGATCACGGTCAGGGCAAATGCCCAGATTCCAAGCTGAATCAGTGTCTGGTTCCAGCTGAGCAGTACTCCTAATAAAATCAGAGGAATACTTAAATTACTTCCGATATTCACCACCGGCACCAGTGCCGCACGGACACTCATGGGCACATAGCCGTGAGCATGCTGAATGGCATGTCCGCACTCATGGGCTGCCACACTGACTGCAGTCACTGAGGTTCCGTTATAATTATTATAAGACAACCGCACCGTATCCGTCCGGGGATCGTAATGATCGCCGTCTTTGGAATTCAGGCACTCGATCTGTACGTTATACAAACCTTCCCTGTTTAAAATATTCCGGGCTGCTTCCGCTCCCGTAAGCCCTCTCATATTCCGGACCTTACTGTATTTGCGCATGGTGGAGTTCACCAGTGCACTGGCACCCAAACATAACACCAGTCCGATCAGTACCAGAAAATACGTGGGGTCAAAATAATAGCCATATCCATAATAACCACCGTACATAGAAAAGTCTCCTTTCTATACCTGTCTAGCTCTAGTCTATCCTATCTGTCTTAATGCTCGCCAAGGATCTCTCCCGGCTGCACCTTCACGCCCAGGAGAAAATCATGGGCCGTCATACGCTTTTTGCCTTCCAGCTGTAATTCCATGACCTTCAGGGCACCTTCCGCCGCAGCCACTTCAAAGGAATCCTTATTCACCGTAAGGATCGTGCCGGGGGCTTCTTTGTGTACGGTAGCCATGGGAATGGCTTTCCAGATCTTCAACTGTTTTCCATGGTAAAACGTATAGGCACTTGGCCAGGGAGTCAGTCCTCTGATCAGTCTGTCCAGTTCCGCCGCTGTCTTGGTAAAATCCAGTCTGCCCATCTCTTTGGTGATCAGAGCCGCGTAGCAGGTCTTGCTGTCATCCTGTTTTTCCGGAATTAATTTCCCGGCTTCCAATAAGGGCAGTGCCTCGGTGATTGCCTCGCCGCCTAACACCATCAGTTTATCGTGCAGTGTCTCAAAGGTATCTTCCGTAGTGATGGGAATCTTCTTCCGGTACAGCATATCGCCGGTATCCAGCCCGGCATTCATCTGCATTATGGTCACACCGGTCTCAGTCTCTCCGTCGATGATCACTCTCTGGATCGGAGACGCACCACGGTATTTCGGAAGCAGGGATGCGTGAATATTCAGACATCCGTACTTCGGCAGATCCAGAATCTCCTGGGACAGGATCTGTCCGAAAGCTGCCACGATATAAACATCTGCGGGATATTTTTTCAATTCTTCGATAGCCTCGGGAGTCTTGATCCGGCGGGGCTGGAATACCGGGATGCCGTGTTTTACAGCGCATTCCTTCACCGGTGGAAACTGTAACTGCCCACTTCTTCCCTTTGCCTTGTCCGGCTGGGTTACCACTGCGGTGATCTCATGCCCCTGTGCGATCAGAGCTTCCAGAGCTCCCACTGCGAAATCGGGAGTTCCCATAAATACGATCTGCATAGCTTATCTCCTTCCCGGAATACTTATTCTTCCTCGTCCTCATAGGTCATGTCCTGCAGAGGGCCTTCCGCCTTCTCCACATAGAGATGACCATCCAGGTGATCCAGTTCGTGGCAGATGGCTCTCGCCAACAGTTCCGTTCCCTCTACCTCGATGGGCTTCATGTTCACATCCAGAGCTACTGCTTTCACATAATTGGGTCTGGTCACAATACCGAACTTTCCGGGAACGCTTAAGCACCCTTCCTGTCCGGTCTGCTCTCCGCTGCTCTCCACGATCCGGGGATTGATGAGAATGTAAGGATCCTCTCCGGTGGTGTCGATCACCACAATTCTCTTAAGTATGCCCACCTGGGGAGCTGCCAGTCCCACACCGTTGGCGTCATACATGGTCTCTAACATATCCTCGATCAGTTCCTTCGTCCGGGGAGTCATCTCCTTGACCTCCTTACAGGTCTTGGTCAGTACTTCATCTCCATATTCACGAATATTTCTGATTGCCACCGTTATTACCTCCTATAATATAGTTATCGGGTCAAAATCGAATTGTATACTCAGCTGTCTGGGCTGCCACTTCCTGAGTGTCTCTTCCACACGGTCCTTTACATTCACAAGTGTATCATATTCCTTGTGCTTTACATAAAACACATACCGGTAGATATCGTTGATCTTACTGATATTTGCCGGAGCAGGGCCCAATACCTGTATTTTTTTATCGGACTGTTCTGACAAAAAGTCCATATTAGACTTTACCACATCTGTCAGGCCGAGGGCAAGCTGTTTTACATTTTCTTCCTCTTTACCATAGATCTGCACGGCCAGCATATGTGCTGCCGGCGGATACCCGGACAGCTCCCGGTACAGGATCTCCTCTTCATAAAAGTTCTCATAATTCTGGGCCGCCGCACAGGTTATGGCATAATGATCCGGCTGATAGGTCTGGATCACCGCCTCTCCGGGGAGCACGCCTCTGCCGGCTCTGCCCACCGCCTGTGTCAACAGCTGGAAGGTCCGCTCTCCGGCACGGTAATCCGAGGCATTTAAGGACAGATCCGCTGCCAGGATTCCCACCAGGGTCACCCTCGGAAAATCATGACCCTTGACGATCATCTGGGTGCCGATCAGCACATCCGCCTCACCGTTTGCGAAAGCGGACAATATTTTCTCATAACTGTCTTTCGTCCGGGTCGTATCCGCATCCATGCGCAGCGTCCGAACCCCGGGATACAGCTGTTTTAATTTTTCTTCGATCTGCTGAGTGCCTGCCTTAAATCCCAGGATATATTTTGATCCGCATTTGGGACACAGCTTTGGCATCGGCTGTGTGTAGCCGCAATAATGACAGATCAGCTTTCCCCCTTTATGCTCTGAGAGAGAGACATCACAGTGGGGACATTTCATGACTTCCCCACAGGAACGGCAGGATACGAAACCGGCATAACCCCTGCGGTTTAAGAACAGGATGGTCTGCTGCCCTTTGTTCAGCCGGTCCGTCATCAGCTCCTGTAATTTTCTGCTGAAAATAGAACGGTTTCCCTCCTGCAGCTCCTGTCTGAGATCCACCGTGTATACCACCGGCAGTTCTCCTCCGGTCAGCCGCTTCGTCAGATGGAACAGCCGGTATTCTCCCTTTCCTGCTCGGTAGTACGCCTCTAAGGAAGGGGTCGCCGATCCCAGCACCACGCTGGCTCCGTACAGCTTCGCCACTTCCATAGCGGTCTCTCTGGCATGGTATTTGGGAGTACTCTCACTTTTATAGCTGTTCTCCTGTTCCTCATCCATGACGATCAGTCCCAGATTGGGAAAAGGAGTAAACAACGCTGACCTGGGACCTATGATCACATCGATCTCCCCGGCTTTGGCACGTTCGCACTGATCATATTTTTCCCCGGGAGACAGTGTGGAATTCATCACGCTGACCCGGTCACCGAATCTCTGATAAAATCGTAACAGTGTCTGGTAGGTCAGGGCGATCTCCGGAATCAGCACGATCGCCTGACGTCCTCTTTTTATCATCTCGCCGATCAGCTGCATGTATACTTCCGTCTTGCCGCTGCCGGTGATGCCGTGGATCAGATAGGTCTGCTTTTTCCCGGCATCGAAATCCGCAAGGACTTCTGTTACGATATACTGCTGTTCCTCACTTAAGGTATTGCGCTTTGCCTCCACAGATTGCATTTTGACCGGATTGCGGTAGCTTTCAGAGCTGACCAGCTTCGCTGCGCCGCTTTTCACGATGCTGTTCACCGTAGCAGCGCTGACACCCAGTTTCCCGGTGATCCACTCATAGGGAATACTCTCCTGCTTCGACAGGGCTCGCAGAAGCCTTGCCTTCGCCACCTGTTTCTTGCGCTCGCATTCGCCTAAGAGCGACAGAATCTCCTCTCTGTTCATCAGGCGCACCAGCTGTCTGTGCTCCAGTTTCTTCACGGTCTGCTTCGCCGGCAATACCGTCTTCAACGCCTGGATCATGGTACATCCGTAGTTACGACGGATCCATGCTGCCAGTGCGATCATTTTATCTTCCACACCGGTCTCTTTTTCGGGAAATCCGGCGATCTCCTTGATCTTCTCCGGTGCAAACTGGCACTTATCTCCTATGCCGACCACGTAACCTTTGATCAGGCGGTTCCCATTGCCGAAAGGGATCATGACGCAGGCTCCGGGCTCCAGCTGTTCTGCCAGTCTCTCCGGTACCCGGTACTGAAAGGTCTTATCCAGTTTTTCATGAGAGATATCCACAATGATATCTGCATATAACGTACTCAATCTGTTGTCCTCATGATTTTATTTTCCTGTTTATTTTACAGCCGATCCCGGGATATGTCCTTCTGCTAAAATGTCCCGGATCAGGTCACGTTCATCCATGGGATGCTTCACGCCTTTGATCTCCTGGTAGTCTTCGTGTCCTTTTCCCGCCAGCACGATAATGTCGCCGGGTTCTCCGTGTTCGATGGCATAAGTGATGGCTTCCTTGCGGTCGCAGATCTCCACATATTTGCCGTCCGTCTTCGCCATACCGGTCTCGATATCATTGATAATATCCCGGGGCTCCTCGAACCGGGGATTGTCGGAGGTAATGATGGTCAGATCCGCCAGTCTGCCGCTGACCTCTCCCATCTCGAAACGGCGCTGTCTGGAGCGGTTGCCACCGCAGCCGAACAGGCTGACCAGTCTGTGGGGTTCATACTCCCGCAGGGTGGTTAACAGACTTTCCAGTGCCATGGCATTGTGGGCATAGTCGATCAGCAGAGTAAACTTGTCGGAGACTTTGATCATCTCGATACGACCCTTTACTTTTGCCTGTAGCAGTGCCTTTTTGATATTTTCCTCATCTACCTTAAAATGACGGCAGATGGCAATGGCTGCCAGGGCATTGTACACGCTGAATTTGCCGGGCATGGGTACTTCCACAGTAAAGTTCATCAGCCCGGTCACATGGAAGGTAACACCCAGTTCTCCGGGCTTATGTACCAGCTGCCTATCTTCGGCACGTAACATGCAGTGCTCTCCCATTCCGAAGCTCTCCAGTTCGCAGGTATGTCCTTCTGTCACTGCCTGCCAGTGGGCATCGTCACCGTTGACAATTCCCACCTTACACTGCTTGAACAACAATCCCTTGCAGTGCAGATATTCCTCAAAGCTTGCATGCTCATTGGGTCCGATATGATCCGGCTCCAGGTTCGTGAAAATGCCGTAATCAAAGATAAAGCCCTGGGTGCGGTGCAACATCAGCGCCTGGGAAGATACTTCCATTACCACCGTATCCAGTCCGACCTCCACCATGCGGGCAAAATACTCCTGTAACAGGTATGATTCCGGTGTGGTGTTATTTGCATGAATATGTTCGTCTCCGATGATCACTTCAATGGTTCCCACCAGCCCTACTTTATAGCCGGCATTTTCCAGAATGGACTTTACCAGATAGGTGGTAGTGGTCTTGCCCTTGGTTCCTGTGATGCCGATAACCTTCAGTTTTTCAGCCGGGTGTCCGAACCATGCTGCGGAGATAAACGCCATGGCATACCTTGTATCCGCTACCTTGATCACGGTCACATCAGCATCCGCCGGAAGCTCTACGTCCTTTTGCACCACCAGTACTCCGGCGCCCTGCGCAGTCACCTGAGTGGCGAAATCATGTCCGTCAAAATTTGCTCCGGTAATACAAATAAACAGACAGCCCGGAACGATCTTGCGGGAATCATAGACCACTGCCGTGATCTCTTTGTCTAATGTTCCCCGCACTGTTTCATAATCCAGCTTTTCCAGAAGTGTTGCTAATTTTCTGTTATTTTCCATATTTTTCATAAAGGTATCCGCCTTTCCCGAAAAAACTTGTTGCATACTTTTTTTATTTTACTCTTTTTTCTGTAAATGTACCACCCTTAAATTTCATTGCACCTTTTGCTCTTTTCTTCAAAATGTTATAATAAGATATCTTGACCCTGACATCATATCTTTAGATTTTAAGGGGGATTTCTTATGAACGGCTTTTACGGATCCATCCTGTTGCAGTGGGTTCCCGCATTGTTTACCTTTTAAAAGAAGATTTCGATGTGATGTCCGGGGCATTTCTGCTATGGTTTGTAGCAGAAATCATTTCCTTTTCTCCGAACACTTATGACAATAATAAATTTTTATATGTGACCTATGTATTCGTCTGCTGTCTCAGCGCCGGATACGGCATAGACCTGCTACGTTCTCTGAAAAAACGTTCCGCGCGCTCTATCCCTGCATCTTCGACAACGGAGAAATTCAGATCTACCGGATCACTCAGTAGCCTCATACTCCGATGTACGAAGTTCTGTGGTATCGCTTTCCCGGGGTCTGCCGAAATTCTGAACAACCCCAATCAGCTGTCCGGACAACAGCACAGTGAACAGAGAATATCCGATCCTTCTCACCGAGATATAGCTTAACGACATCACCAGTACGATCAGATCCGTCATCAGATACACCCACTGGATCTTCCATCCGGTGGCATGGGAAATACTCATGGCCAGAGCATCATCTCCACTGGGAGCTCCGCCGATCCGCACGCACAATCCGGCACCCACACCGACAAACAACGCTCCCACCAGTGCCGCCGCAAGGGGCTGCTCCGCCAGTCCGGGCCACAGATGCGGAAACTGTTCACAGATCTTATAAGTCCCGGAGAATCCGACGGTAGCCAGCGCCGAATAGGCAATGAATTCCCTGCCCAGCAGCTTCCATCCCAGCACATAGCACAATACATTCATGATACCGCCGGTCACCGCCGGGGATATGCCGGTCCAGTGCTCCAATAACAGTGTCGCTCCCAGTACCCCACCCTCGGTGACACCGGAGATGGAATGCACATGATATAAACCAAATGCCAGAATAAAACTTCCCAATAAGGTTACAGCACAATTTTTCAGGGTGAGTTTTTTTAAGGCTTCTTTCCATTCGTGAATCTGTAAGTTCATTTTAATCTTCCTGTCTTTTTATCCTTTATACTTTACTATCATACCTTTTTTACTTAGTTTTCTCAAGTGGAAAATCCGGACACGAAAAAGCGCCCCGGTTACCCGAGACGTTTTTCCGATTTTCTTATGAGGGGGGGAGATAGTGAGTTCATCAACTATCTAAAATACATATTACAGGGAAAATGTGTACAGAATGTGTACGAATTCTAACTTTATTCTAAAATGAATCTTGAGGTTTTATAAAGTATCCTTTTGTATTATAAGGAACCAAAAAGCCTCAGGCATCGTACCTGAGGCTTTTCGGTTTCTTATGAGGGGGGGAGATAGTGAGTTCATCAACTATCTGAAATACATATTACAGAGAAAATGTGTCCATTTTGTGTTCAAAAAATAAAAAATTACGAATGTGATTCTGAACAGTTACGAAACTATCAACAATAGTTCTGCATGACAAACTGCACTTCTGTCCTACCCTTATAGGTATTTTGACCAACCTGGTATACTACAGACAACAGGAAATTCCCTCTTCCGGCATAAAGTGCTTCTTCACTTCCGATACCGTATTTTTCATTTAAGAAAGCTCCCAGTCGTTCCAAATCTCCGAAAAACACCAATGTCTGCGTATTTCCTTCCGGCGTTTTCACCCGGAACCTGGCGCAGGTCTTGTTGGCGCCCATTTTAAATCCCGCCTGGAAAATCAGATTCTTCTGGGCAAAAAGGGGTCTGGGATTCCCGGTTCCGAAGGGCTCTAACAACGCCAGTTCCCCGGCCAAAGCGTCGTCCGCATAACCCATGGGCATTGCTACATCAATATGTACTCTGGGAATAAAATCATCTTCTGTCAACGCACAATTTTTATTGAGAGCAATCCGAAGCGGCTCAATATCTTCTTCCCGCATGGACAAGCCCGCTGCCAGTTTATGACCACCGTATTTGGTAAAAAACTGTTTTACCTGCGTCATGGCATCATACATATGATAAGTCTCGATGGAACGTCCGGAACCTTTGACCCCGTCTTCCCCTTTTGTGAGAATAAAAACAGGATGATAATACTTTTCCCGGACTTTTCCGGCAATGATTCCGGCAATGCTCTCATGAACCTCGGGAAGATAGATTACCATGACCTTATCTTCTGTCATATGATGTTCCAAAATATACTCATCCGCCCTCTGAATCCCCTGTACCGTCAGATTCTTGCGGCTTTCGTTTAAATCCTTCAGCTCTCTCGCCGCTGTCATGGCATCTGCTCTGGTAAAGCTCTGCAAAAGCTCCAGCGCCCGTTTTGCAGTATCCAATCTACCCGTGGCATTCAGGCAGGGACCCAGTACAAAGCCCAGGTGGTACACACTCAGACGGTCCGGGGCGATTTCATTGACTTCCATCAGCGCTTTCAGTCCCTCGTTATATCCCTTTTGGATCCGTTTCAGACCTTCCTTTACCAGAATACGGTTCTCATCCTTTAACTCCATGACATCACATACCGTAGACAGTGCAGCGAATTCCAGTAATTCATCCCGGAGATTTACCAGTCCCGGATTTCCGGTCTTCTCCGTGATCGCCTGAATCAGTTTCAGCGCCACAACTCCACCGCAGATCCCCGGAAAAGGATAGGTACAATCCGCCCTCTTGGGATCCACCACCGCCAGTGCCGGAGGCAGCTGTTCCCTACGTTCTCCGTTTTCTTCTATGTAAGGGACCTCATGATGATCTGTCACAACAACACGCATGCCCAGGGAATTTGCAAGCTCAATCTGAGGTGCCGCCGCAATTCCGTTATCGCAGGTGACGATCATGCCGACACCTTCCCGCTTTGCTTCTTCAATCAGATGTTCATTCAGTCCGTATCCGTCATGGATTCTGTGGGGAATTGCCGTATCTACCTGTGCTCCCAGCATCTGAAATACTTTGGTCAGAATATAGGAAGCACAGATTCCATCCACGTCATAGTCTCCGATGACCCGGATATGCAGTCCTTCTTCTACCGCTTTCAAAATCTCCTCCACCGCTTTATCCATATCCTTAAGCAGCCAGGGAGAATAACAGTCCTCCAGTTTTCCGTAGAGGAATTTCTGTATCTGACTCTCTTCCGTCAGATCACGGTTTCTAAGAATCCTCGCCGTCACCGGGCTGATGTGGAATTCCTTTGCCCATTTATCAAAATCTGCCTTCTTCGCAGCCACGTACCATTTTTCCATAGATTCTCCCGCTTTCGTATCAATAAAAGCCATGCATCCTTTTTATGGACACATGGTTTATTATAGCATGAATAAAAGTCTTGTGCATCTTCTCTTTTTATGCTATAGTCAACTCAATTTCTATATGAAATTTCTTACATCCGGCGTTTCGCCATTTTTTCAAGCAACTTTTAATTACACCAAGGAGGATTCTGCCTATGAAGAACAAACAAGTATTTTCTATGAACATCACTGGTCGTATTGACTATGGTTTCCGCAATGACTATATGTTCCGCGCCGCCCTGCAAATGAGTCAAAAGGCACTGATCGGTCTCATCAGCTCTCTGCTCCATCTGCCACCGTCCGCAATTAAGTCCGTCACCATTACCAATCCAATCACTTTAGGTGCAACCATTGAGGACAAAGATTTTGTTCTCGATACCAATGTATTACTAAACAATAATACCCTTATAAACCTGGAAATGCAGGTCAATAATCTCTATAACTGGTCTGAACGTTCCCTGAGTTATCTCTGTCGTAACTTTGATCAATTAAATAAAGGACAAAATTATTCTGAATTAAAGCCTGTGATTCACATTGGCTTTTTAGACTACACTCTGTTCCCGGAGCACCCTGAGTTCTATGCTACTTATCGTTTGTTAAATATTAGGGATCATTTTGAATATAGTGACAAACTCACGCTTTCTGTGGTAGACTTAAAGCATATAGAATTGGTTACCGATGCTGACAAAGCATATGGCATTGACAAATGGGCTGCTTTGTTCCGGTCTATTTCATGGGAGGAAATTCTTATGACTGCTAAAAATGATGAATATCTTATGGAAGCGACAAAGACACTATATAATCTGAATGCGGACGACATGGTCAGACAGCGTTGTCAGGCGCGAATGGATGCAGAACTCCAGGAGCAGTATCTGCTGAAGAAGATTGACACTTTAACGGCTGATAATGATAAATTGACCGCGGATAATGCCGCCAAGGACGCTGAGATCGAAGCTTTGAAAAAGAAGCTTTCCGAATTACAGCAAAATACATAATCTCATTTAAAAAGGAGCCTGCGTATGAGGAGGCTCCTTTTTGGTGCATCAGGTAGATTCCCGGATAATCAGCGTTGGGAAGGTAATATGGGACTGCACATAAAGATTCGGTCTTTTTATTTTTTGCAGGATATATTTCCCGGCCTGTACTCCCATATCGTAGACATCAATGTTCACCACAGACAGCATGGGCTTTAAAATTTGGGAAAAAGGAAAGTCATCAAAGGTGATCACCTTCATCTCCTCCGGAATCAGGATTCCTCTGTCGTGCAGGGCGTTCACACAGCCGTAGGCGATATAATTATCCGCACACACCAGGGCATCCGGCTGCCTGCGATTCTCCAGAATCTGCATAGTCATCCGATATCCGCTGTCGCAGACCGATTCTCCCTTTTTCACATATTCTCTGGGCAGCAGCACATCGTGCTCCTGTAACACCGTCAGCACCCCATCCAGACGCCTTGCCGAAATTTGGTCCTCCGGTTTGCCTCCGATAAATGCCACCGACTGGCAGCCCCGTTCCAGCAGATGCTTTGCAGCCAGTTCCCCCGCCAGCCGGTTATCAATATCGATCCAGCAGAAATGGCTGTTAAAATTCGGATTGCCGATCACAATATGCGGGATCTCATGGGTAAACAGCAGTTCATCCAGTGCCTGGGAGATCACAGAGGCATGAATCACAAATCCGTCCGCCTGTTTGGTATCTGCCGCATCCTGTATAAATTCCGCGCAGGTCTCCGCAGTGATGTTACGGACTACCAGCGTGTAATCTTTCTGCGCCAATACCTGTTCCAACCCACACAGGATCTCAAACATATGAGGATTGGCAAAACCGGTTCCCTTTCCCAGTTCCGCTACGAATACGATGGTTCGGGCGGACTGTTTTGCGAAATTTTTCGCCCGCAGATTCGGATGATAGTCCAATTCCTCCATTGCCTTCCGCACCCGATCCGCCGTCTCCTGCGAGATTGAGTAGGAGCCATTCATCACCTTGGATACCGTTGCCGTAGAAGTCCCTGCCAGTTTTGCCACATCTTTAATGGTTGCTCCCATGCTTCTTCCTCCCGGTAGTATTTCGTCTTAGAATATTTTAATCCCGTGTCTTGATCATTGCAAACCCTTTTGCCGCCAGCTGTCCCTCCGTAAGACCTTCCTGCCAGAGAACTTCTCCCCGGAGCATTTCCTGCGGCAGTTCAACCGTCCGGTTCTCCATATTCAGGAAAACGCGGATCCGTTCCGTTCCTTCATCTTCTGTCACCGAATACCGCTCGTATCCATATAGCCTGCTGCCCGGTTCCGCAAGCAGCGTGCGGTACTCTCCTCTCCGCAGGACAGCTTCCTTTTTTCGCAGGGTAATTGCCTTTTGATATAACAAAAATAAAGGACTGTTCTCATCCAGTGTATCCCAGGGCATGGGCTGTCTATATTCCTCCTCCAGGATACCGGTCAGTCCCGCTTCATCTCCATAAAAAACAGAAGGCATCCCCGGGAATGTCATCTGGAAAATCACCGCCAGACGAAAGCTCTCTTCATCCGGACACAGCGACCGGAACCGGCTGACATCATGACTGTCTAAGAGATTTAACTGCGCATAGACAGTCTGCCTGCGGTAGCGCATGCGCATATCCGCCACGCGGCTGTCGAACTCCCTGGCGTCTGCCGTCTGCTCCCCAAAAAATCTCCTGCAGTGCTTGCGGAAATCATAATTCATAGTGGAATCAAACATAGTTCCGTCCAGCCAGTGTCCGGCGCTCTCCCATACTTCCCCGATGAGAAGGGCACTCGGATCCACACTTTTTACACTCTCCCGGAATTTTCTCCAGAAGCCGTCATTGATCTCGCTTGCCACATCCAGCCGCCACCCGTCAATGTGGAATTTTTCCACCCAGTAGCGTCCCACTTTGCAAAAATATTCCGCAGCTTCGGGATTCGCCAGGTTTAACTTCGGCATCATCCGCTCATAACCAAAGCATTCATATCCCGGATAGTCCTCGGGATCCTCCGGACGCACCACCGGATAGGTCAGTCCGTAGAACCAGTCCTTATATGCAGACTGCTCTCCCTTTTTCACCACATCATCAAATGCGAAAAAATACCACCCACAGTGATTAAACACTCCATCGATAATCACTTTCAGTCCGTTTGCATGGAACACATCGATCAGTCTGTGAAAATCGTCATCGGTTCCGAAGCAGGGATCGATGTGAAAATAATCCAGCAGGTCGTATTTGTGATACTCCCCCGCAGTAAAAATGGGATTGATATAGATGGCATTCACTCCCAGTTCTTTTAAATACGCTACATTTTCACTGATTCCCCGGAGGGTTCCGCCAAGCTTCCCTTTTACCGGCACACCGCCCCATTCCTTCGTTTCACCTTTCCCCCTGATATAGCGGTACTCCGTGGCAAAGCTGTCCGGGAAAATATTGTAGATAATAGTATCCTCTGCCCATCCGGGAGGCGTAACGATATCGGCACGGTGGTTAAAGGGCAGCTGATAATATTCCGAACGGTCATCCACCGTATGATCCGTAAACCGTTCTCCATAGTACAACACTTCTTCCCTGCCATCGGATAAGGAAAAATAATAGCACAACCGCTTATAAGGATGGTCCAGTGTTGTCTCCCAGTAATCAAATTCTTCCGTCTGCGCCACCACTGCCATCTTCTGTTCTGTGAAGGTTACCGGTGTGAGACGACAGGCTCTGTCTCCGTAATACAGTCTGCATTCCACAAGGTCTCCTCTGCCTGCGCGAAGGCGGATCGTGATATGTTCTTCGTCTGTCCCATATGCATACTGGGACATGGGTATATGTAATACTGCACTTCGATTCATAATTCCTCTTTCTGTGATCTAACCCTTTACTCCTCCGGAGGTCAGACCTTCCGTCATATTCTTTTGCAATGCGAAAAATACGATTAAAATCGGCAGGGACACAATCAGAGATGCCGCCGAGAAAATCGGCCAGCTGCCGCTCATCTCCGTGGCCTGCAGGGAATAAAGACCTGTAGCCAAGGTATACGTATCGGATCCTGTCATAAAGTTGATGGCAAAAATATACTCATTCCAGACATATACCAAAACCATCATGGCAGTCACCGCAATGGTAGGCTTGGCTAATGGCAGCACGATCTTCGTCACCTGCTCTAACTGCGTGGCTCCGTCAATCATAGCAGCTTCCTCGATTTCCACCGGAATCGTGTCAAAATATCCCTTCATATTCCACAGTGCAAACACCGCCATGGTTCCGGTATACACAATGATCAGTCCCGTTCTGGTATTGATCAGCCCCATGGGACTTAACAACTTATACAGCGCTGTCATAGATAACAGGGACGGAAATGCGTACAGTAAAATTAACAACTTCAGTATCGCTCTTCTTCCGGGAAATCTTTTCCGGGAAAATGCATATGCCGCAGGGATACCGGTTCCCAAAGAGATCACTAATGTGGTCACTGCCAGGATCAGGCTGTTCTTCAGCCACAAAAGCACCGGTTTTTCGGTAAAAACCGCCTTATAGTTCTGCAGGGTCATATGCTTTGGTATAAAGGAAAAATCAGATCCCAGCAGACTGTTCTCAGCATTCAGTGACACCGAAAATGCGTATAATACCGGCACCAGAACGAAAAAGCATACAAGAATAAAGAATATATTAACCAGTACAAGTACCACTATATGCTTTGCCCTCTTGCTCATCTGCTTTCCTCCTTTCTGCCGCTCGTCACCAGAGAGAACACTAACAGCATTCCGAAGATCAGAATGGAGATGGCAGAGCTGTATCCGTAATTGTTCGTAATAAATGCCTTTTCATACGCATAGGTCAGTATGGTATGGATATTGGCTCCCGTCTTGGAACCCACCTGCTGGGTCAGCAGATAGATGACATCGAACTGTTTGAATGTCGTAAAAGTCGTAATCATAACCGAAGGAGCTATAATGGGACGGATCATGGGAATCGTAATATATCGTGTCCGTTCCAGCCAGATGGCACCGTCTAACAGGGCACTTTCGTAAAAGCTCCGGTCCACGCTCTGCAATGCCCCGTCAATGATCGTGATCATAAAAGGCAGCGCCAGCCATAAGTTCACCACTGTACAGCTGATAAAGGCAATCACGTCGCTTCCCAGCCACCGCACCGGTTCCAGTCCCAGTTTGGTCATCCACTGGTTCAGCAGACCGAACTGGGAGTTGAACATGCCGGTCTTCCACAAAAGGATCGATACATACCCCGGCATAGCCCAGGGGAAGATCAACAACGTCCGATAGACATTTTTCAGCCGCAGTCCTTTGATATTGAGCAGGGTCGCCATGATAAAAGCGATCACCAGCTGCAGTACCATATTCACCACTGTCCACAGTATCGTTACGAAAAGTGCCGTCAGGAATCCGTTATCGAATACCAGCAGGGCATCCTTATAATTTTCCAGTCCGATAAACTCATAATTATTCCAGTGATATATGTTCATGTTAGTCATGGAGATATATCCGGTATACAGAATCGGGAAAATAACGATCAACAGGATCAATACTAAGGACGGCAGTGACCAGCTGTAGGCAAACAATGCTTCCTTTCGCTTTTTATTCTGTTGTATGTTCCCATGAGCATTTCTCTTACTTGCCATATTTGTTCGTTCCACTTTCTTTTGCCTGATTATGCCCGATTACGCAGCTTTGCTTATTTCATGGATTCAATGAGCTGCAGTGCCTCTTTCTGTGCTTTTTCGGCGCTTTCCGCCACATCATTGCCCGCCATATTGACATCCGTCAGAAGTCCGCTGGCTACCGTCCACATCACATCCATCTCCGGCAGATTGGGCATGGGTACCGCATTCTCCGCAGTCTCCTTCATCGCCATGACCACTTCATCCCCGCTTACTTCTTCATAGCTGTAGCAGTTTTCTCTGGCAGGGGCACAGCCGCTCGCCTGCGCCAGTGCAATCCCCACTTCATCTTTCATCAGTACCCGCAGTACCTGTTCCACGGCATCTTTTTTATTCTCTGCCGCATTTTTCAATACCTGGATCCCCTGCACACCCATATAGGGAGAAATCGGCTTACCGGTCTCATCGATCATGGGCATAGAGGCGATTCCCACATCGATACCGCTCTCCCGTACCGTCGGGATCAGCCAGGGTCCAGCGATGGTGGCATGCGCCATTCCCTCTCTGAACAGGGTATTTACCGTGGCATATTCTGTCTCTCCCGGCATGAGATCCACAAACTTTTTATGATAGGTAAGCGCTTCCTCCGTCTCCGGCAGATTTAATCCCGGTTCTCCGGCATCATTCAGAATATAGCCTCCAAATCCATTGATCCATCCGGCTGCATAATAAGGAGTGCTATGCTGTTCCACGAATCCGTAGTGCCCTCCACGGGTATTTTCCTGCATATAAGCATACAGTTCCTCCGTGGTCGCCGGTACTTCGTCATCCTTCATATAGAGACGGTTATACATAAAAAGCAGTGTCTCGTAATAGATTGGAAGCTGGTAGACCGTTCCCTTATAAGTTGCCGCTTCTATGGTGTTGTCCATGTAGGCATCCAGTTCTTCCTCCGGAATAATATCCGTGATAGGGGCTAAAATGCCCATTTCCGCATAGACACCGATCTTATCATGGGCAAAAAAGTACATATCCGGAGCCGCTTTGGGATCGTTTCCCACCATTTTGAGAGCTTCTGTCAGATCACTCTTTTTCTCCAGTACCACATGGATCTGCGGTTCTAACTGGGCAAATTCTTCCTCCAGAACCTGTGTTACCGCATCTTCTTTGTCATGCCAGATCGTAATCGTGACTTCTCCATCCGTCTTGTCCCCCTGTGCTGTCTGCTCGGCAGGTTGACTGCCGCAGCCGGTCAGGCTGCAGATGGTCAGTCCTGCTGTCACGATCCACGCCCATGCTTTGTTCCGGATTCTCTTCTGATTTTTGTTCTTCATATCCTGCACTCCTTTGATATGTACTCTCCTGCTGTCTGTTTCGTCTTATTTCTGAGATTTTTTCTTCACAGCCACTGCTGCGCCGCCGGCTGCTGCCACAACGAGCACACCGATGACGATAGGTACCACAGGTGTACTCTTCTCTGTATTTTCTGCAGGTTCATCGGTTCCCGCTGTTGCCTCTGCTGTCTCCTGTTCGGTTACTGCGGCTGCATCCCCCTCCGGCAGATCCACTGCCTCATAGGATACAGTGTAATCCTCTGGACCGTTTACCACCAGCCAGATATCCTTACCGGTCTCCACAGAGATATCTGTGGTCTGTACGCTTCCGTCATTGCCGTTGATGATCACGGAATTCACCCAGCCGGGGATCTCTTTTACCAGCCAGCCGCCTTCCCCTTCTTCCAGTGCTTCTCCGGGCCATGCGGCAAATGCGTTGGTGCCGTCCGGTGCCGACCATGCCCACAGGCAGGGGGCATTCCAGTCTGCGGGAGCAGATACATGGATCGTCACATTGGGAACTTCTGCCTGATCCGGATTCTTGTAGCTGAAATCGTAACTGCCGTCAGCCGCTACCGTTACCCAGAGTTCTGCGGGATCGATGGAGATGTCTTCCGTCTGTACACTGCCGTCGTTGGCATTGACGATAATGGAATTCACCCATACCGGAACCTTGATGGTATACCAGCCGTCCTCTCCTGACTTCATCTCTTCGCCGGGCCATGCAGCAAACGCGTTAGTGCCATCTGGTGCCGACCATGCCCACAGGCAGGGCTTCTCCCAGGATTCGTCCACTTTCGCATGTACTGCAAATTTCTCTACATAAGCCGGGGCTTCTCCTTCGGTCTGTTTTTCATAAGAAATCTCTACCGCATCTGCTGCACTTACCTTGATCCATGCGGCATTGGTATCCAGAATCTGTTCGTCGGTCTGTACGCTTCCTTCATTGGCATTGACGATCACATGATTCGCCCAGTCGGGAAGCCATATGTAATACCAGCCGTCATTCGCTGCATCTGCTTCCATCTCCTCACCGGGCCATGCGGCGAAAGCATTGTTGCCATCACTGTCCCATGCCCAGATGCAAGGATTCTCCCAATCCTCAGGTACCTGCACATACAGTGCATTTCTGTTTTCCGTATCCTGTGTCGTTTCTGCATTTGCCGTCATCGGCAGGATTCCGATCACCAGCAGGAGCATCATCATAAACGCTCCGCAACGTCTCATCAACTTACCCATAATATCCTCTCTTTCTGCATCCTACTTGTCTGTATTGTATTTTCTTTCTCTTTTAATCAACCGTTTTTAAAAAGTGCACTTTCCCTTGGGTTATTTTGATTATAACGTTGCCGTTTCCGTATGGTCAATTTGATTTTAGGTAACCGTTTTCCTCTCTTTCTGTGCTTTTTATACAATTTTGATTTTCTGTTTTTGGCTGTTTTTCACAACAATTTTCGCGGTTTCCTTTGTTTTCCTAAATATTTGTGAAAGTTTCACGAAAACGTTTCCTTGTCTGTCTGATACTATCCTTTCACCGGATACGCATTCCGGTACCGCGCCAATCCATTGCCGGCTCATTGTTCAAAAAAAGAGACTGCACTTAATTGTACAATCTCTTTTTTATGGCTTTATAATTTTACAGGCTTTCTCTTATTTTGCTTTCGGTGCAAACTTTTTTCTCAGCACATACCACAGGGCACCTGCAATACATACGGAAGAATAAGCACCGCAGATGATACCTACCATCAGAGGCAGTGCGAAGTCACGGATGCTGGTAACACCCCAGATGTACAACGCGCCTACCATTACCAGAGTGGTCAGGGAAGTAAATAAGCTTCGGGACAGCGTCTGTGTAATGCTGCGGTTTACGACATCCTGCAGGTCGTCCTTCTTGGTCATGACTGCCATATTCTCACGTACACGGTCGAATACTACGATAGTGGCGTTGATGGAGTAACCTACGATGGTCAGCAGACAGGCAATAAAGGTGTTGCTGACGGATACTCTTGCCAGTGCGTAGAAAGTAATTACTACTAGCACATCGTGCAGCAGGCAGGCGATACTGCTGACACCGAAACGGATATCGCTGAAACGGAAACGAATGTAAATCAGCATACAGATAATTGCTACTGCTACCGCCAGGATCGTATCGGACTTCATTTCATTACTGATGGTGGAGCTTATGGTCTCGGAGGTAATTAGTGTCTCATCCACACCGAAGTTATCCACGAATACCTGGTTCAGTGCCTGTCTCTGATCCACATCCAGGGAAGTGGTCTTGAAGATAACTTCGTTGGAACCCTGTACGGTCTGGATCTGTACAGCGCTGCCGGTGGTGCTCTCGATCAGAGGTACCATCTCACTGTTGATCTCTTCCAGGGTATAGCTCTTGTCAAAAGTTACGGTAGTTGCGGTACCACCCTTGAACTCCAGACTGTAGTTCAGTGCATCACCGGTGTTCATCTTGTAGACACCCATGGTGATAAATCCAACAGCGATCACTGCCAGAGACAGTCCGAAGAAGATGCCCTTCTTGCCTAAGAAGTTGATCGTCTTGTGTTCCTTGCCGACGCCATACCACTTGGGATCCTTCAGTCCCAGTGCATAGAAGGCTTTCATGATATACTTGGTCACTACCAGTGCGGTGAACATGGATAATACAATACCAAGCGCCAGGGTCTGTGCGAATCCCTTGACAGTACCCGGTCCTAACAGCCACAGAACAGCTGCGGCGATCAGGGTGGTCACATTACCGTCAATAATAGCGGACAGTGCCTTGTCATAACCGATCTGCATCGCGCTCTTAACGGTCTTGCCGGTGGCCAGTTCCTCACGGATACGGGCAAATACGATAACGTTGGCATCTACGGCCATACCGATGGACAGGATGATACCTGCGATACCGGACAGCGTCAGGGTCATGTCAAATCCGTTCAGTAACAGAACTACTAATGCTACATAGATGCCCAGTGCAAGTACGGATGCGAATCCGGGCAGGAAATATACTGCGATCATGAAAATGGCTACTACGATAAATCCGATGACAGCTGCCTTTAAGCTGGTGGAGATAGCTTCCACACCCAGCTGTGCGCCTACGACTTTGGAATGCAGCTCTTCCAGCTCCAGCTTCAGTCCACCGATACGGATGGTGGAAGCCAGGTTCTCTGCTTCCTCATAGGAGTTCATGGGAGAAATCTGTGCATTACCGTCGGAGAACACACCCTTTACGGAGGGAACACTTATAAAGGATCCATCATAATAGATTCCCAGGGTCTCGCCCTTCTCGTAGGCATTTCTGGTAGCCTCTTCGAACTTTTTGGTACCTTCCTCCGTCATTACCAGATCTACCGCATACGTGGTGTTGCCCATGGTCTGTTCTTTGAGAGAGCCTGCGGTAGCAGTCTTGACATCGGTACCCTCCAGCATAATGGAACCGTCTGCCTTCAGTTCATCGATGGTCTTGTTCAGCGCGTAAGCATAGCTTACATTGCCCTGTGCATCGGTCACGGCCTGCATGGAATAGTTCGCATTGCCGTCCTTATCGGTCTCTGCAATGAAATACAGGGAACCGGGACGTCCCAGCTCTTCCAGGATCTTGTTGGCATCGGTTACGCCGGGGATCTCGATATTGATACGATCGGTACCCTCCTGGTATACGATGGCTTCTGTGCTGTAGTTCTCTACACGCTGCTGCAGCTTGGCAATGGTATCTGCCATATCTGTTGCGTCCGGCTCTTCATCGCCGACCACCTGGTAAGTGATGCTGACACCACCTGCCAGATCCAGTCCCAGACTGATGTCTGAAGCACTGCCTGTTCCTTCTGCATCTACGCCATAGAGATCCACATAGCCAACGCCTAACAGGATCAGAAGAGCACAGAGCAGAATGATGATTGCTTTACTTTTCTTCATCTTTCCTTTGTCCTTTCTATTCTTCTGAAGCTTCTGCTGCTTCCGCAGCCTTCAGCATGATAGCACATTCAATACGTTTTCTCTGCAGTTCACAGCCGATGTCATACGCATCGTTGATGTTGCCGTGGAAATTATAGGAGTTCGCCGCACATCCGCCGCTGCAATAGAACTTGGCAAAGCACTTTTTGCACTTGTCCTTGGCATAGACATTACAGCACTTGAACTCATCCCGGATGTCGTCTCTTACCACGCCGGTGTCCACATTACCCATAAGGAACTTCTCATTTCCCACGAACTGGTGGCAGGGATACAGATCTCCCCAGGGGGTAACTGCCAGATATTCGGTACCGGATCCACAGCCGGACAGTCTCTTTGCCACGCAGGGACCGCCCTGTAAGTCGATCATGAAGTGGAAGAAATTGAACGCCTTGCCCTCTTTCTTACGCTTGATCATCTCTACTGCCAGTTTATCGTATTCTTCCCTTAAGATCGGAAGGTCTTCTTCTCTGATAGCGTAATCATCCGTAGGCTGTGCCACAACGGGTTCCACGGAGATCTGCTTGAAGCCTAAATCTGCCAGATACAGGACATCCTTGGAGAAGTCCAGATTATTGTGGGTGAAAGTACCGCGCACATAATAATTCATCTGGTCTCTGCTCTCCGCTACCTTCTGGAACTTGGGAACGATGATGTCATAGCTGCCCTGTCCGCCTCGGAAAGGACGCATCTTATCGTTGATCTCCTTACGTCCGTCGATACTCAGCACGATGTTGCCCATTTCTTTATTCACGAACTCCAGGATCTCATCATTCAATAAGATGCCGTTGGTGGTCAGAGTAAAACGGAACTTTTTATTGTTGGACTTCTCTAAGCTTCTGCCGTATTCTACCAGCTGCTTTACCACATCCCAGTTCATCAGGGGTTCGCCACCGAAGAAATCCACTTCCAGGTTCACACGGTTGCCGGAATTTGCCACCAGGAAATCCAGTGCCTTTTTGCCGACCTCAAAGCTCATCAGCGCTCTTCTGCCGTGGTACTCGCCTTCTTCTGCGAAACAGTATCTGCAGGCAAGGTTACAGTCATGGGCAATGTGCAGGCACAGTGCCTTGACTACGGTCTGGCGCTTCTTAAAATCAAAAATGTAATTCTCGTAAATATCGGGAGCAAACAGCTGTCCTGCTTTCTCCAGTTCCAGGACTTCGTCCACCGCTTCGGTGATCTCCTCCTGGGGATAGGGGATATTCGCAAGATTCAGTACAGCGGCTTTGATGGTGTCCGCATCTTTGATACCTTCTGTCACCAGAGGCTCCACTAACGGGATCATATCATATACAATATCATCTACCACATGGACGGAACCGCTGTTCACATCCATTACGATATTATAGCCGTTGCTCTTATACTGGTGTATCACAGTTTTATTCCTCTTCTTTCTACTTCTTATTGCCTGAAATACATTAACATTAACTATTCGGAACTCCATTCGCAAAATCGTCCTTCAGATTTTCCAAAATAATTAACAGAGAATAAGCAGCGACCTGAATCGCTGCTTACGTTAGTCTCTTCTCATTTTCTTAGATTATTTAATCTTTTCACAACTCTGGTTTCCTACAGTGCAGGACGTCTTACATGCGGACTGGCAGGAAGTCTGGCACTCGCCGCAGCCGCCCTTTTTCATGGATTCCTTTAAATCTCTGGTTGTTAAAGTCTTAATATGCTTCATTAAAAATAGCCTCCTTATGATTTCAGAGCGTCTGTAGACGCCTAGCGTGTAAGTAAAATTGCAGACACGCGACTCAATTTTGCTCATTATATCATGTATTTGGCATTTGTAAAAGCTTTTTTCTCAAAAAGAATTAAAAAAACGTCAAAATCCTGTCTGTTTGTGTATTTCAGCCCAGCATTCCGCCCAAAGTCCCCCCTGCCACACACAATACCAACGTGGTCCAAAAGGAATTCCCCAGTGCCGTCTCCGGGGTTCTGACTAACGCCGATACCGCCGCCAGGATTACAAAATACGCGGCACCCATGAGTGCCCCCCACAGATATTTCTGTTTTCCTATTTTCTTCCCGGCTAAAAAGCCTGCCGTAAAAGTAGTCACCACATAGATGGCGGAGATTGCGATGGTCACCATTCCTTCCGTCAGATGCAGTTTGTACAATAAAAGTGCCAGCAGGCATAAAAGCAGCAATGTCAGCACATAAGATGCCAGCAGACACTTCGCCAGTGCTGCTACGGGGATGCCCTCTTTTCCCTCTCCTCTTTTTTCCATGTCGATCCTCCTTTTACCTATGTAAAATGTATATTCAAAAGCCCCGGGAAACTTGACAACTATTCCTGTCCTATTGTATATTGTTGCTTAATAACACATAAATGAGGCATATGCCTACTATTTTAAAGAAGGAGTGAACTTTTTTGGATACCTCTGGTGTCATACAACTTGTTTCTATTGTAATTCTGATTTTTCTGTCCGGCTTTTTCTCTTCTGCCGAGACGGCACTGTCCACGGTCAACCGTGTGCGGATGCGTACCCTGGAAGAGGAAGGCAACAAGCGTGCCGCACGCGTCAGCAAAGTTCTGGATCATTACAGTAAAATGATCAGTACGATTCTGATCGGTAATAATATTGTAAATCTGACCGCATCTTCCCTGGCAACTACATTAGCTATGCGAATCAATCTGGCTGTAGGTATCGCGACCGGCGTTCTGACCATCGTCGTACTGCTCTGCGGTGAGATCGTCCCCAAGACCTGGGCAATGTTGTATTCCGAGAAGCTGGCGTTAACCTATTGTAATGTAATTTATTTTCTGATGCAGGTACTTACACCGGTCATCTTCATCGTGGATCTGCTGTCCCACGGTATCATGAGGCTGTTACATATCGATCCGAATAAAAAAGCCAGCGCCATGACCGAAAACGAATTAAAGACTTATGTGGATGTCAGCCACGAAGATGGTGTCATCGAATCTGAAGAGCGTAAGCTGATCTATAACGTGTTCGATTTCTCCGATGCCCATGCCAAGGATATCATGATTCCCCGTATCAATATGGTAACGGTGAGTCTGGATGCCACCTATGACGATGTTCTGGAAGTTTTCCGTGATTCCATGTATACCAGACTTCCGGTCTATGAGGACGACAAGGACAATATCATCGGTCTCATCAATATCAAGGACTTTATCCTGACGGAGGATCAGAGTGCTTTCCATGTGGGAAATATCTTAAGAGACGCTTATTATACTTACGAATATAAAAAGATTGCCGATCTGATGTACGAGATGCGGGAAAAGACCACCAACGTCTCTTTTGTATTAAATGAGTACGGTGCTACCGTAGGTATGATCACTTTGGAAGATCTGTTAGAGGAAATCGTCGGCGAGATCCGTGATGAATACGACGAAGACGAAGAAGAACTGATTCAGAAGATGTCCGACAATACTTACCTGGTAGAAGGCAGCATGAAATTAGACGACATCAATGATGCTCTGGGTACGAATCTGACCAGTGAGGATTATGATTCCATCGGCGGTCTGATCATAGACTGTCTGGATCGTCTGCCGGAGGATGGCGAGGAAGTCACCCTGGAGAATGGCATTCACTTAAAGGTACAGGGTATCGATCAGAACCGTATCGTGAAAGTGTTAATCACCATTCCTGAGCCCTCTGCGGAACACGCTGCCGACGATCAGGAATCTTCAGAAAATCACGAATAGCACCATAGCTTCCGCTCTTTTTGCTGATCGTGATGTGAATAATGAAAGGGATACGAATGTCACAGAATAAAAACACAGAAAACAAGAAAACAAAAATGACTTCCAAACAGATCTTTGCGATCATTGGAATCGTGGTGCTGGTGCTGTTATATGTCGTAACGCTGCTGGCGGCGATCTTCGACAGTTCCGCCAGCCATGCGCTGTTCGCTGTCTGCCTGTTGGCGACAGTAGCCATTCCTCTTCTCATCTGGATCTACACCTGGATGTTCGGGAAGCTCACGAACCGCTCCACCTTCGCAGACTTCCATCCGGAAGAGAAAGATAACTAGCAGTCCACCCCAAGCTTGCGTAGTTCCTCTTCCGCCTGTTCTTTGGTCAGGAAGTGGATGCCATGGATGCCCTGCTCTTCGGCAGCCTGGACATTTTTCAGGGTATCATCCAGGAATACGCTCTCTTCTGCCTTTAATCCATAACGATTTAACAGCAGCTGATAGATCTCCGGTTCCGGTTTGATCAGATGCTCCTTATAGGACAGGATACCGCCCTCCATCTCCGGCAGGAAATCCAATGCTTCTGCGCATTCCGTCTCTGCCTTTTTGGAAAAATTGGACAGGTAATACACATGATATCCCTTAGCTTTCAGTTCCTGTAACCAGGGAATGGCGTAGGCTCTGGGGGTTACGATTCCGGCAATACTCGTAAATGCCTGATATAACTCCTTCTCCAGCTCCGGAGCATCTTTCACGAATGCAGCCAGTACCTGTTCATCCGTCCAGGTACCGCGATCATACTCTGCCCATGCGGGATGCATCACGGATGCCTTGGCGATCTTTTTAATCATATCCGCATCAAAACCCTTGTCCGCCAGAAAGCCTTCCCAGCGATAGTCTGTCAGTACATTTCCGATGTCAAAAATTATATTGCGTATCATAACTCTTCTCTCCTATTCATTTTACCTGTCACTTTTCATCCAAAGCAGCTCCGGCTCCGTCCGTATATCCTCTTTTTCGTCAGCGCTTTTCCGCCGTCATTTTTATGCCTTTGCTTCTTCCTGTCTGTCCAGTTCCATGATCTCCAACAGTTTCTCTGCCGCCGGCGCCATAGTCATCTTCGTATTCCTTACGACACAGAACTGTCTCTTTGGTATCATTTTATTGAACCTGAGTTCAAAAAGCAAGCCGGATTCTACATAATCTCTGGCAAAATCCCGCATCACACACCCTACGCCCAGGTTCCGTCTGACGAACTGTACGATCATATCACTGGTTGCCAGTTCAAATTCCGGCTGCACATAGACGCCGTTGCCCGCCAGGAATTCATCCATGTAGCTGCGGCTGCTGGTATTTTTCTCAAGAAATATAAGCGGCAGGCTCTCCAGCTCCTGGAAATCCAGCGTCTTATTTTTATACCCGAAAAATCTTCTTCCCGCCACGAAGACATCCTCGATCTCCCGCACCGGGATCATCTTAATATCCGGTCTCTCCGGAAACGGAGTGCTGACGATGCCGAAATCGATCCTGCCTTCTCTTAAATAATTCAGGGTCTCCGGCGTCGGTGCATTGGTAACAATCACCTTGATCCCGGGATACTGCTCATGGAACTTCTCCAGATAGGGAAGCAGGTAGAACTGCAGCGTCATATCGCTGGCACCGATCCGGACTTCACCCAGCTCCACATTCTGCATCTGGTGGATCTTCTTCACTCCCAGTTCAATCTGCTCATATCCTTTTGCCACATAGGAGTACAGCAATTCGCCCTCGCCGGTCAGCCGCACACCTTTTGCCGCCCGGTGGAAAAGCGACACATCCAGCGTATTTTCCAGCTGTTTGACAGCCTGACTGACAGCCGGCTGTGAAATGGACAGCTCACCTGCCGCCTTCGTCACACTTCCGCATTTTGCCACATAATAAAATACTTTATATGCTTCCAGATTATTGATCATATCGCGACTCCCACCCGATTTGTATGCTCCACGCGGCGATTCCGCCTACCGTCCGGAGGCTATTCATTCGCCAAATACAGATTCCTGTGCAAGCACAAAACTGTACTTGGCTCATCGTATACACAAAAGGACATGGGCTGCATCTTGTGCCGCACCATGCCCTCTTCCGCATTGTTCTGCTATTACTTATTACAATATTACAAATCTTCCGATTATTTCTTCAGAGGACTCTCACGATAAATGATATCTTCTCTTCCCGGACCGTTGCTGACCATGGTAATAGGGAATCCAATCTGTTCCTCTATGAATTCTACGTACTTTCTGCAGTTCTCGGGCAGATCCTCGAATTTTCTGATGCCACGGATATCGCACTTCCAACCGGGCAGCTTCTTCAATACCGGCTTTGCCTTCTCCAGCTTGTAGGTCACAGGGAAGTCCGTAGTAACTTCACCGTCGATCTCATATCCCACGCATACAGGAATCTCATCCAGATATCCCAGTGCATCCAGTACGGTAAATGCCACATCGGTAGCACCCTGCAGACGGCAGCCATACTTGGTAGCCACACAGTCGAACCACCCCATACGTCTGGGACGTCCTGTGGTCGCACCGAATTCACCGCCGTCACCACCGCGGCGACGTAACTCATCAGCCTCGTCTCCGAAGATCTCGGATACGAAAGCGCCTGCTCCTACGGCGGAAGAATATGCCTTACTTACAGTCACGATCTGCTTGATCTCATAAGGAGGAATACCTGCTCCGATGGCACCGTATGCTGCCAGCGTGGAAGAAGAAGTTACCATAGGGTAGATTCCGTGATCCGGATCCTTCATGGTACCTAACTGACCCTCTAACAGAATGGTCTTGCCCTCTTTTAATGCTTTATCCAAGAATGCGGATACATCGCATACAAAAGGTGCGATCATATCGCGATACTCATGCAGAGTATTTAACAGTTCTGCGGGATCGATCAGGGGCTTGTGGTACAGATGCTCCAAGATAACATTCTTCATCTCGCTGACGCGCTGTACCTTTTCCTCTAACAGTTCGTCATCGAATAACTCACTTACCTGGAAACCGATCTTCGCATACTTATCAGAATAGAAAGGTGCAATACCGGACTTGGTAGATCCGAAGGACTTACCGCCCAGTCTCTCCTCTTCGTACTGGTCAAATAAAATATGATAAGGCATTACCATCTGTGCACGGTCGGATACCAGAATCTTGGGCATCGGAACATTTCTGTCTGTGATAGACTTGATCTCCTTCATCAGGATGGGAATGTTTAACGCCACGCCGTTACCGATCACGCTGGTGGTATGATTGTAAAATACACCGGAAGGAAGGGTGTGCAGAGCAAATTTACCATAATTGTTCACGATGGTATGTCCTGCGTTTGCGCCGCCCTGAAAACGTACGATAATGTCCGCTTTCTCTGCCAGCATATCTGTGATCTTTCCTTTTCCTTCGTCGCCCCAGTTGGCTCCTACAACTGCCTTTACCATGTTTTCCTCCATTCTTTATCACAGTTCGTGATAAATCTAACTCAAATCTCTTACTTTTGTGAGGGAAAAACATTTCTCCCACACTGCTTTCCAGTATACATCACTTTGTAATATAAGTAAAATCAATATTTATTATATTTATTATAATCTACATCTATATCCAAAACGCGCAGCGTTTTGACATGCGAAACTTTTCGCATTATTCTCTTCCATCCCAGCAATACGTACACAACTTCTCTCTGCCGATGCCCACGGACTCGATCATGTCATCCAGTCTCTGGAACTGCAGGGTGGTGAAATTCAGCTGTCTGCCGATACGGGATACCATTTCCGCATACTCCGGCGTATCGGGATCCACGTAATTTTTCAGGTCGATTTCTCTGCCTTCCTGCTCGATCTCTTTAATCACACGACGGGTGATCAGATCCATCTCGGAGGAGGATCTGGAGAAATTCAGATACTTACAACCGTATAATAACGGAGGGCATGCCGGACGGATATGTACTTCCTTCGCACCGCTCTGGTATAAAAATTCCGTCGTCTCTCTCAGCTGTGTACCCCGGACAATGGAATCATCAATGAGCAGCAGGCTCTGATCCTGAATCAGATCGTGTACCGGGATCAGCTTCATCTTCGCAATCAGATTACGCTGGGTCTGAATCGTCGGCATAAAAGATCTGGGCCAGGTCGGTGTATACTTGATGAACGGACGGGAAAAAGGAATGCCCGAACGGTTCGCGTATCCCACTGCATGGGCGGTACCGGAATCCGGTACTCCCGCTACGATATCCGGCTTCACATTGTCGCGCTCCGCCAGCTTGGCGCCGCACTGATAACGCATTTTCTCAACACTGATGCCCTCATAGGATGAGGACGGATATCCGTAATAAACCCACAAAAACGTACAGATCTTCATGTCCTTGCCGGGCTGTACCAGTGTCCGCACACCTTCCGGCGTCACGACAGCGATCTCTCCCGGTCCCAGTTCACGTACAGGCTGGTATCCCAGATTCAGATAGGCAAAACTTTCAAAGGAGACACAGTATGCTCCTTCTTTTTTGCCCACAGCCACCGGGGTCCGCCCCATCTTATCTCTGGCCGCATAGATTCCCTTCGGTGTCATGATCAGTAACGTCAGGGAACCGTCGATGATCTCCTGGGCATACTGGATGCCCTCCACCAGATTATCCTTCTGATTGACAATTGCCGCCACCAGTTCCGTGGCGTTGATATCTCCGCCGCTCATCTCCAGGAAATGGGAATGTCCTTTTGCGAACAGATCCTGAATGATGACATCGATGTTATTGATTTTGCCTACCGTGGTAATGGCATAGGTTCCATGATGGGAACGCACCATCAGCGGCTGGGGTTCAAAATCGGAAATACATCCGATACCGAGATTCCCCCGCATCTCATTGACGTCCTTGTCGAACTTTGTACGGAACGGCGCATTCTCGATATTGTGGATGGCTCTGTTATAACCTTCCTCTTTGCTGTAGACTGCCATTCCGGCACGTCTGGTTCCCAGATGGGAATGATAGTCTGTTCCGAAAAACAGATCAAACACACAGTCTTCTTTTGCTGCGACTCCAAAAAATCCACCCATTTTTGTCTCCTGCTCTCTGCTGTTTATTTTACCGTAACGCAGAAAACCGCCATTGGCTTTTGGTCAAATGACGGGTTTCTGTGATTGTAACATTCCTATTTATACATTGATCTCCGCTTTCACGCCCAGGAAATCCTTGTTTGCCTCCAGGATGGGATTGATCACATTTTTCAGGAAAGCGTCCACCTGTTCTTTGGAGCGTCCGATATATTTGGACGGATCCATGGATGCCTTCAGTTCCTCCAGTCCCATGGGGAATGCGGGATCTGCGGCGATCAGTTCCAACAGGTTGTTCTCCTTGCCTTCTACCTTCACATTGCGTCCGGCTTCCATGGAAAGCTCACGGATACGCTCATGCAGCTCCTGACGATTACCGCCTAACTTTACAGCATCCATCATGATATTCTCGGTAGCCATGAAAGGAAGTTCGCTCATCAAGTGTTTCTCAATTACCTTCGGATATACCACCAGACCATCCACCACGTTCAGGCACAGATCCAGGATGCCATCGATGGCAAGGAAGCCTTCGGGAATGGACAGTCTCTTGTTAGCGGAGTCATCCAGGGTTCTCTCGAACCACTGGGTAGCGGAAGTAATGGCGGGATTCAGGGCATCTACCATCACATAACGGGACAGGGAAGCAATACGCTCACTTCTCATGGGATTACGCTTATATGCCATAGCGGAGGAACCGATCTGATTCTTCTCGAAGGGTTCTTCCACTTCCTTCAGATGCTGTAACAGACGGATGTCATTGCTCATCTTGTGTGCGGATGCCGCAATACCTGCCAGTACATTGGCTACTCTGGTATCCACCTTACGGGAATAGGTCTGTCCGGATACGGGATAGCACTCCTTGAAGCCCATCTTGGCGGCGATCATGGGATCGATCTTGTCGATGGTCTCCTGATCTCCGTTGAACAGCTCCAGGAAGGATGCCTGGGTTCCGGTGGTTCCCTTGGAGCCTAACAGCTTCATGGTATTCAGAACATGATCCAGGTCTTCCAGATCCAAAGAGAACTCCTGCAGCCACAGTGTTGCTCTCTTACCTACGGTCGTAGGCTGTGCAGGCTGAAAATGAGTAAATGCCAGGGTCGGCTGTGCCTTATACTTGTCTGCAAAGTCAGCCAGTTCCTTCATGACATTGATCAGCTTTTTTCTGACTAATTTCAGTGCTTCTGTCATCACAATAATATCGGTGTTGTCACCCACATAACAGGAAGTAGCACCCAGATGGATGATTCCGGCTGCCTTGGGGCACTGCTGTCCGTATGCATAAACATGGCTCATAACATCATGACGTACCAGCTTCTCACGCTCTTTTGCCACATCATAGTTGATGTCTTCGGCGTGTGCCTTCAGCTCCTCGATCTGTTCATCTGTGATGACGGGTTTGCCATCCTGGGACAGTCCCAGCTCTTTCTCCGTCTCTGCCAGTGCGATCCACAGCTTTCTCCAGGTGCGGAATTTCATATCCGGGGAGAAAATATACTGCATCTCCTTGCTGGCATAGCGTTCGGATAACGGGCTCTGATATCTGTCTGTACCTGTACTCATTTGTCTGCTCCTCTTATTTTCTAAATTATTGCAACTATTCCAAACCCATCCCTCACATTTCCAAAATCGTATGACTCTCATACTTTCCCGCTGCTCCGCGCTGATTTTGTTCTTATTCTAAGGGGTTCTGAATAGTTATTGTTTATTTGTCAAACTCTCCGCGAATATCCTCCTCGGGCGGTTCCATCGGATATTTCCCTGTAAAGCATCCCTTACAGATGCCGAGCCTGCCGCCTACCAGTTCTTCCAGTCTCTCGATCTTCAGATAGTCCAGACTGTCCGTACCGATGAGATCACTGATCTCTTTGATGGAACGATTATAGGCGATCAGCTGGTCTCTCGCCGGAACATCCGTACCGAAATAGCAGGGCCACAGAAAAGGCGGTGAACTGACTCTCATATGGACTTCCTTCGCTCCTACCTCCCGTAACATCTTCACGATACGGTCGGAGGTGGTGCCGCGGACAATGGAATCATCGATCATAATGACACGCTTGCCTTCCACGGCTTTCCGGATGGGATTTAACTTGACCTGAACACTGCTCTCTCTGCTCTTCTGCTTCGGCTTGATAAAGGTTCTGCCCACATAGGCATTTTTCACGAATCCCATACCGTAAGGAATTCCGGACTGCATAGAATATCCCATGGCAGCACAGTTACCGGACTCCGGCACGCCGATGACCAGATCCGCATCCACCGGGGAATCCATAGCCAGGAACTTTCCTGCCAGAATACGGGAATCGTACACACTGATTCCGTCGATGAAGCTGTCGGGTCTGGCGAAATAAATATACTCAAAAATACATCTTGCGGTATCCGCAGGCTTCAATACATGGGTAGTGTCGGACTCGATCCCCTTCTCCGGAGATATGGTCACGATCTCTCCGGGTAACACATCCCGGACAAATTCTGCCCCTACCGTATCTAGAGCACAGGTCTCACTGGACAGAAAATAGGCATTATCTCTCTTACCGATACATAAAGGCTTAAAACCATAAGGATCTCTGGCACCGATCAGCTTCCTCGGAGACATCACCACCAGGGAGTAGGCTCCCTTGATCTTCGTCATGGCTCTGCCTACCGCTTCCTCGACGGATTTGGAGTTCAGGCGCTCTCTGGCAATATGGTACGCAATGACCTCGGAGTCAATGGTGGTCTGGAAGATCGCTCCGGTATACTCCAGCTCTCTCCGCAGCTCCGGAGCGTTGATCAGATTACCGTTATGCGCCAGTCCCAAAGTACCTTTTACATAGTTAAGCACCAGGGGCTGTGCATTCTCTCTGGTGGAGCCGCCCGCCGTGGAATAGCGGACATGGCCAACACCGATGTCACCCTTTAATTTTTCCAGGTGCTCCGGTGTAAATGCCTCGTTGACCAGTCCCATATCCTTGCTGCTTAATACTTTTCCTTTGGGACCGTTCGTATCGCTGACGGCGATACCGCAGCTCTCCTGTCCTCTGTGCTGCAACGCCAGAAGCCCGTAATAGATCGTGGATGCCACATCGTGTCCGTCAAAATCGTACACACCGAAGACACCGCATTCTTCCTTTAATTTATCATTATTTTCCGTCTGGATATAAATGTTGTCCGTCACCTGTAAGCCTTACCTTTCCTGCCTGCCCCCGCAAAAAAGAATACCCGAAAACGTTATTTACAGTTCCCTGCCTGTCAGCATCTTGTATGCCTGAAGATATTTGTCGATGGTCTTCTGCACGATATCCTCCGGCAGCTTCCAGCCCTTTTCTGGGTTGGCTTTCAGCCAGTCTCTTGCAAACTGCTTGTCAAAGGAAGGCTGTCCGTGACCGGGCTCATAGCCGTCTACCGGCCAGAAACGGGAACTGTCGGGAGTCAGTACTTCATCTCCCAGTACCATGTTGCCGTTCTCGTCCAGACCGAACTCAAACTTGGTATCTGCGATAATAATTCCTCTGGTCAGTGCGTAATCCGCACACTTTTTATAAATAGCGATGGTATAGTCACGAAGCTTGGCAGCATATTCTGCTCCCTTGCCCGGGAAACGCTTCTCCAGATATTCCACACTCTGCTCATAGGAGATGTTCTCATCATGATCTCCGATCTCCGCCTTGGTGGAAGGGGTATAGATGGGCTCAGGAAGCTTGTCTGCCTCCTTCAGACCTTCCGGAAGCTTAATACCGCAAACGGTACCGTTCTTCTTGTAGCTTTCCCAGCCGCTTCCGGTAATGTATCCACGAACGATGCACTCGATGGGGAGCATGTTCAGCTTCTTGCACATCATGCTGTTACCGTCAAATTTCGGCTGTCTGAAAAATTCAGGCATATCATTGACATCTACAGATACCATATGATTGGGAATCACATCCTCTGTCATGTCAAACCAGAATTTCGACATCTGGGTCAATACAGTTCCCTTCTTCGTTACTGTGTTGTCCAAGATCACATCAAAGCAGCTGATACGGTCAGTTGCCACCATGATCAGGGTGTCTCCGTTGTCGTAGATCTCACGAACTTTGCCTTCCTTGATCGGTTTCATTTCCTGTACGCTCATACCATCAGTCCTCGCATTCTTATGTTTTCAATTTTTTGCAACTATTCAGAGCCATGTAAATATCAATGAATATTCGGCGAATGCTGGCATTCGTAAGAATATTTATCGATATTTATAGGGCTCTGAATAGTTACTGTTTCCTTTGGAATAGGTGTGGGTCAGATAAACCCACACCTAATAGATAAACAGATTTGCGAAAAAAAATCAATATATTTTTATTGCAGTTTTCCGATAAATTCCCGAACCCGGGCATTTTCCGTGGCAAAAAGCTGTTCGGGAGAACCTTCCTCCACGATCACACCCTGCTCCATGAAAATGATGCGGTCGGATACCTCTCTTGCAAACTGCATCTCATGGGTCACGATGATCATGGTCATATGCTCACTTGCCAGCTGTCTGATAACCTTCAATACTTCCGCAGTCAGTTCCGGATCCAGTGCCGAGGTCGGCTCATCGAAGAACAGAATCTTGGGCTGCAGCGCCAGTGCCCTGGCTATGGATACTCTCTGCTGCTGTCCGCCGGATAACTGGTAAGGGTAGGCGTCTGCCTTATCCGACAGTCCTAACTGTGCCAGCAGCTTCTCCGCCCTCTCCACAGCTTCTGTGCGGCTTACCTTATCCACATGGATCGGCGCATCGATGATATTTTTCATCACCGTATAATGAGGAAACAGGTTAAAGTTCTGGAACACCAGTCCGAAGCATTTGCGGATCTTATGTAATTCCGCTTTCGATGCGTATTCGCACTGTACTCTGCCGTTTTTATCCGTCTTCTCCGAAGCCGCCGTCTGTCCTAAATAGATCAGCTCGCCGCCGTCCATTTTCTCCAAAAGCGTTGCACAGCGAAGCAGTGTGGACTTACCGGAACCGGAGGGTCCGATGATGGAGACGACCTCTCCCTTTTTCACAGTCAGGGAGATATCCTTCAGTACTCCGTTGCCGTCAAAACTTTTTTTCACATGATTCATTTCTAAGAGGATTTCTCCGTCTGTCTGTCCCATATACGTTACTGCTCCTATCTGTAATAAGATGTCTTCTTCTCCAGGTATTCCATGAAGGATGCCACGACGAGATTGAAGATATAGTAGAACACACCTGCGGCTAACAGCGGAACCACACTGGTCTGTGCGGCTCCGATCTGCTTCGCCACCGTGAACATCTCCGCGATGGAGATGGTAAATGCCATAGAAGTATCCTTAACTAACGTAATGGTCTCATTGGTCACCGGCGGAAGAACCCGCTTCACCACCTGCGGCAGAATAATCTTTACGAAGGTCTGTGCCTTACTGTAGCCCAGCACCTGCGCTGCCTCGTACTGCCCCACCGGAATGGATTCGATACCCGCACGGTAGATCTCTGCGAAATATGCCGCATAATTGATCACGAATGCCACGATCACCGCCGGGAAACGATACCCCGTCCCCACCTGCATGCGGAACACATAAAAAGGGGCGAAATACACCACGATGATCTGTAACATCAGAGGGGTTCCTCTCATGATGGATATGTATATTTTGGAAATAATCCGGATCACCTTACATCCCGACATTCTTCCGAAGGCTACAATCAACCCCAGAGGAAGGGAGAATAAAAGGGTCAGTACAAATATTTCCACCGTTATCAGAAAGCCCTCTGCCAGCTGGGCACACATGGTCAGCAAACTCATGAAATCTACTCCTTAACTCACTCAACCCACTTTACGATTTGCGGTTGATTATTTACCGAGGCAGACACTGTCGGTCAGTCCCCATTTTTCAGCGATCTGTGTGAAGGTACCGTCTGCTGCCATCTCATCCAGTGTCTTCTGTACGGTATCTCTTAACTCATCGTTGCCCTTTAAGAAGCCTACGGCATACTGCTCTACTGCCAGCTTGTTGTCCTCGCCCTGTAACATAACAAACTTCCCTGCTTCTCTCTGATCGATCTGGTACTGTGCCACACCGATGTCAATAGCCACAGCGTCTACCGCGCCCTGCTCCAGATCCATGAAAGCCGTGTTGTAATCCGCATATTCAATCAGCTGCGCAAAGGAATCGCGAAGTGCGATATTGTCTGCGTTCTCTTCGTCATTGAGTGCAGCCAGTGCGGAAGAATCCTTCTGTACCGCTACGACCTTGCCTGCCAGTTCTTCCTTATTCTGTACACCGGAAGCGGATGCTACGACGAATACCTGGCTGTTGTCAATGTAGGGCTCTGTCCAGGTGTAGGCATCCTCTCTGCCGTTCATGGTGAAACCGTTCCAAATACAGTCAATGGCTCCGGAGGAAAGTTCCATATCCTTGGCATCCCAGTCGATAGGCTGCTTTACCAGTTCCCACCCCTGTCTCTTACATACTTCCGCTGCCAGATCCAGGTCAAAGCCTACATATTCTCCACTGTCATCACGATATCCGTAAGGGGGAAACTCCGCATCGAAACCTACGGTAAATGATTTCTCAGATCCTTTAGAACCACAGCCGGTAAGAACACCTGCTGCCATGCTGATTGCCAGTAATGCCACTAATACTCTTTTCATAATACATCCTCCCGTCTTGTCACTCATATACTTTAGTATGGTAAATCGCTAACACGGTGTCATAGTAACACAACGAGAGGGGTCTTGTCAATTCTTTATCGGTCGTAACGCTCCACCATAGAGAGGATCTCCTGCGCGTATTTCGGATACAGCGCCGCCACTTCTTTTACTTCATTGCGGGCACTCTCCGCCACTTCCTGATTATAATCCATCTGTTTGCGGAGCGCCTGTCTTCTCTGGATCAGTTCATGGCGGATTTCCACCATCTCGCGTTTATCCAAAAGTGCCGCTGTCTGACCGATCCACCGCTCCGGCATCTGCACGCGGTAGTTCGACAGCTGTTCCACCAATTGTTTCTGATAATACTCTGTCTTCGCTTCCGCTTCCGCGAACTGCTTGCGCTCTTCCTTTTCATCCTGGTACATTTTCCAGCGTTTCTCCAGCTTTGCCGCACTGTCCGTATTGTATTTCAGATAGAGATATTCCATCAGCTGACAGTTGTTCACATAGCGGATTTTGACCTTATTCTGCAGTTGGATGATCTTGTTGATGGTCTTCTCCACCCGCTGCAGTTCCCGTCCGGCATCCATATATTTGATGCAGACATAGGAAATCGCCACGGCACCCGCTCCCACTGCCAGAAACAGTCCCACATAGACATCCATCTCAAATCCGAACTGTAAGATTGCCAGCATGATCACACACACCACCAGTGCCGTAAAAAATATCACCGCCATCCCTCTCTGATTGTTCATCAGATTCTCCAGTTCGTTCCTCCGGTATTCGTAAGCATGTCTCTCTCCGTCCAGTCTGTGCAGATCCTGTCTGACCAGATTGCCGTATTTTTCGCCCTCACGGATCTTTTGGATTCCCTCTTCGATCTCGTCTTCTCTCTTGCGGATCGCATAGAAATCCGCATCCCGCATGCGGTTCTTTTTCTCCCGGTATTTGTTGCGTTCCTGCTCCAGACCTGCCAGTTTGGCAGCGGTACGGTTGACCTCCGAGCGCTGCTCCTCGGGCAGAGCCTCGATCTCATCCGTATCCGTCAGGTAGGACGTCACTAACGTATACTCTCCGGTCAGAAGGTCGATTTCCCTGGAAGCTTCCGCAATCTGCTCGAGGCAGTTTACAATATAACGCTTTCTTTGGTCCTCCTCGTCAAAGTTCACACCGTTCCGGGTATAGACCAGCTGTTCCCAGTCTTCCTCCTGCTGTACCGGTTCTTTTTTCTTAAAAAAGCGGTTCCACCACGCCATACTTTTCTCCTGTCTGTTATACGTTCACACTGGTCCGATAGCTGTTTTTCAGAGCTGTCGTCAGTCTCTCATTCTCTGCATCATACTTCTGTCTGTCTTCCGCCCGCCAGGTACTGCGAAGCTGCAGCTGCCTGTACTCCGGCTGCTGCTCCCATTCCCTGCCAAACTGTTCCATACTTTTCTCCAATTCCAGGGACTCTGTATAAAACTCCGGATTCTGTGCTGCAAAAGCCACATAGGCATCCTCCGGCAGTTCCATGCGTTTTGCTGCAAGATAGGCATCCAGATGTACTCTCTCCGGTTCGACCTGCCAGGCCTCTCTGAACTGCTCCGCCGCCTTATCATACAGCATCAGCCCGGTCAGTGCCACACCTTTATTATGTAATATGGCTGCTCTTACCTTACCCGCAGGGAGTTCTCTTCCTTCCGCTTCCAGCGTACTCCAGGTCTCTAACAGCATATCGTATCCACGGATGGCAGCGGCGTATTTCCTCTTTTCCACCATATAGTCGATCTGACTTTTACGCTTCTCTAAATTGCTCAGACCGGCTCCCTGCTTCAGCACCTGTTCCACCTGCCGCAGGTCTTCTTCGCCATACATTCCCACATACTGTAAAATCGTCAGCACGAAGACACTTAAGGAGCCCTGCTTATGTATCATGGGGTACAGCTGCTTTGCCAGTTCCCTGACCTTGCATTCCTCTCCGATCCAGTCTGCCAGTTTGTCGTTCATAATGGACAGGTCTAAGAGGAAAGCATTCTCCTTCAGGCAATAACACAGTTCCTCCATGCAGCAGACACGGATCCCCAGTTCTTCCACCGTATAGGCATTTTCACAATATTCACCTACGCACAGACTTGCCCTCATTTCCATTCCTCATTTCCATCCATCTTTTACCACCTGTCAGTCCGGTCTTTTACAGTTCGATCTCTTCCTTCCAGATATGGTGTGTTGCCGCACGAAACGTGCCAAATCCCAGATCTTCCAGCTCTACTGTAAGATGCGTGTCGTCTTTCATCTCCACGCTGATCTTAAGCCTGGTGATTCCCTCCTGCAGTTCCTCGGGGACGATCCTGGCGATCCGGTTCCCCTTCCCTGTCAGGGATGTGATCAGGATCTCCACCGCCCGTCCTTCCAGCAGGTAGAATTCCATGCTGTTCTTCGCCTCGTACCAGTTGATTCCCGCGTCGAGAAGTGCGCAGTAGGACTCTTCCCCCTGTCGTAGGATCTTCATGCCGATATTGGATTTTAATTTATCATCACCTAAAAATACATGGGTCTTCCCTGCTTCACTGGGAGACAGCCGTTCCATCATGCTGTAGCAGGCACCCTTGCTGAACAGATTGTTGCCCTGGAAGACTCTTCTTCCGTGGCACAGATAGCGCAGGGATTCCTTCATCCATTCCTGCGAGAACGCCTCACCGATCAGATACACCGAAGAGACGATACTGTTACTGCACAGGCTGGTGGCGATCTCTAACATTTTCTCATCCGATTCCGGCACCGGAAAAGGGAACTCCCGCTCTTCCATATAGGCTACCACCGGCGTGGTATGGCGATTGCATTCCATGCAGTAGGTACGTATGGAGTGCTCCGCGTATTCACACAACACCGTCTTATGCCGCCACAGTTCCTCCGGCTGGTACAGATTATAGTAATAAAAACTTTCCACATGACTCTGAAAACAGATCTGTTCCGTCTTAAGATGCAGTCCTTCCGTCGCTGCGGTCAGCACTTCTAACATCCGGGGATCCAGTTCTTCACAGGTGATCATTAACGCTCCGATCTTCTCCGCATTCGCCACCTGGGATAACAGCCCAAGACTACGCTTCAGGAACAGCGTCAACAGCGCCACGGGATCTAAGCTCGTCCCGTCGATCTGCACCGGCTCTCCGTCCTTTGCCAGCTTCAGCAGGTTCTCCACCAGGATCCCATCTTCTTCCTGCGCATATCTTACCGCTTCGCTCCCATAGAACCACTGATTCACACCCTGTCTCTTGCTGAGTGCCAGGGGGATGGTAAATACCTGGGATCCCGCCACGGAAGAAAGTGTTCTGATTTCTTCCCCACTGCCTGTAACATAACAGCTGATCTGTGCATATCTGCTGCCCAAATCATATCCGACGATCACTTTTTCACTTCCCGGCAGCCGCATCTTCCTTCCGCCTCCTCTCTGTTATCCTTTTTGTTATTTTTCTTCCGGTCTCACTGTAAAGTAAACAGCCTGTGATCCAGATATTCTCTCCGGTAATATTCTTCGATCAGATGATCCAGGGTATCATCATCCTGCAGAGTCATGCTGATCATCATGTCATTGATGATCTCGTACTTGCTGTCCGGATTATCATTCATGATATCGCTCCTCTGCAGGCTGCCGCTCTCTGTTAGCTGCTCGCCGTTTTCGGATTCCTCCATAATATAATACTGGATGTTTTCCCCGAAGAACAGTACAAATTCCTTGAAAAATACTCCGCTGTACACTTCCTGCATGTACTCCGACAGATAATCCTCCGCCTGTCCGTTCTCCTGCAGCATCACATAATGGATCCTTGCCCGGACACCTGCTTTGGTATGATATTCCACGATAGTCTTGTCCTTCAGTTCCTGAAGCTCGGGCAAACAATCCTTGAATTCCCGGAAAAAGTTCAGGTGAATATGCTCCCGCATCATTTCCTCCAGGAAATCCCGGATTAACGGTTCATCTTCCTTCTCTATCTTGTCCCGGTTCTCCGCATAGAACTTCAGATATGCCAGCTTGCAGATCCGCTGCGTCTCCTCACCCCGCAGGTAGGTGTTACGGATCTCCCGGAAGATATATTCTTCCGTAAGCTTTTCTCTGCAGAAGTAATCACAGGAGCTCTGTATCAGTACAGCTTCCTCGATCTCCTGTCTCGCTCCCTGGGATACATAATAACGGAAGATATCCATTCTCTCTCCCACAAAAGCGCCGGAAAACAGCATCTGCACCAGAATCCGCTCGCTGAGCTCATAGCAGTCCACTTCAAAGGACCTGGCGGATTTCCAGATATCCCGCAGTTCCTTCGTGGTTCCCACAGCGTAGCGCACCAGATACTCCAAAACATTGCCGTTGTATTTTCCCCTGTGGAAGTCGGACAATGCCGCCGCATACAATGCCGGTTCTCCATCATGTGCTGCCTGGGAGATCAGTGCATCCGTCAGCCTGAGCAGGATCTTGGCATCCGCATAATACGGTGTGAAGCTTTCGATCCATTCGTATGCCTTTTCATAATTCCCACGAAGCACCAGGAACCTAAGCAGGATCTCTCTCTGTTCCGTCGTGAATTTCTGCCCGTCTAATTCCTGCAGATAGGCATCCAGTGCCTGCATATTGTCCGCATCGAAATACGCCTGTACCAGTGCTACCGCCTGTTTCTGTCTGAGTGCCGGTTCCACCGCATCCGACGTTGCCAGACGTGCCATGCGCATCAGCTTTGAGGAAGACAGTGCTTCCTCGCCCTTGTCGTTCTCTGCAAAATACAAATCCAGTTCCACCGTATCCGGCACATAATGTTCCAAAAGCCGCAGATATTTTCCGGGCACCAACAGCTTTTCCAGGGTATATTCCACATTTTTGAGGAACCTGTTACCATAGGCATCCTCAAAAGCAATGGTATATTCATTCCCATAGATTGCCACCCATGCTGTGCCATTTAATAAGGGGATCTCCTTCATCTTCCGGTTGCCCGGCTGGCAGACGATCACCCTGCGCATCCTGTCGTCTTCCACTCTGACCAGATGGGCAAACAGAAGCCTTGACAACGGCTTCGCCATGACCTCCGTGACGATCGCCGGCGTTAAGAACCGCTGGTATAATACCGCCAGGTGCCTGTTGATATGCTGCTTCTGGATCTGATCGATTACAAAACGTTCGATACGCGGTTCATAATGTTCATATAGTTCCTCGTATTCCTCTCTGTGCTTCAGAAGATAAGCGTATAAAAACGCGCTGTGTTCATAGTCCAGATTGTTTTGGAAGGAGAAGTACATCAGAATCACTTTAGGCAGTTCCGTGGTGGAATCCATATCCACCGAAGCCATATAATACTCATACAGATTTGTGATCCGCAGATGGCTCTCCACACCCTTTTGGTACCAGATATACGCGTCCGGTCCGGTCTTGCTGCCCTTGATCAACAGGCTGCAGATCTCCTGCAGGATCCGCACGTCTTCTTTTTTCTCATAGGTCTTCTTCAATATCCGGCATAAAAGCGGAGAATACTCCCGCACTCTGCCGGACAGATACAAAAGCTGTTCCAGCAGACTGTCATTCACAGCTCCGTGCCGCACTCCGAAATGCAGTACCTGTAATTCAAAGCCGGTCAGCTTCCGCAAAAGTGCCGGATTCCCGTTTAACAGTGCCAGTGCTTCCAGATAGATCACCGGGCTGGAGCAGCCGTATTGGTACTGTTTCTCCAGAAACATCCATTTTCCGGAGGTGGACCGGTTGTATTCCTCCGACAAATATAATAAAAGCCATGCCACTCTCCAGCGGCTCCTGTCATAGCGGTAGATCTGCTCCACCTGTTCCGCCGTCTGCATGGTATACTGGGCATCTCTGTGGATCAGTGTGGTCAGATACAGATAATATGCCCACAATTCTCCGCCGGTGGCTTTCTGCGCTTCCAGCATGTCCACCACATGATCTAAGATCCAGCCCGCTTCGTTATAACGCTCCTCCGTGATCAGAAGCTGTGCCTGGAACAGTCTCGCCGACACATCCTTCTCATCCATGGTCACCATGCGTTCTACCAGTTTGCCGGTCTCTGAGAGCCATGTGCCCGTGCCAATCTTTTTCAGACGGAATTCTTCATAATATTTCATGATCTGCGTGATGCACTGCATATGGCTGTGATCCGCATGCCGTACCGCCGTACGGTCTCCCAGCTGTACCATCACAGGGATCTCTATGGAAATATAAGCATTATAGATATAGATTCTTCCGAAATTTTTACCGGGTCTGCATACACTGCTGTCAATATATACGGGAAGTCTGCACCGGTTACCGAGGAAATCATCATCGCTTAAGCTTTCTTTTTCCGTGAAGACAAACTCTCCCTCGCATTCGATCTGCAGATTGGTATAGCCCCAGCCGTTCCGAACAACCGTCAGACTGTTCTCCGACACGCCGTAATTGCCTTCCGTGCGGGGCAGCTTTTTCACCAGTTCCTTCTCTTCCACCAGGAATTCGATCTGTTGCTTTTTATTGATGCAGATCAGGAATTCCTCCATGTTCTGCTCATTGCCTTCACAGGCGGACAACATCCGGTAAGTCTCGTAGAAATGGGCATCGTTCCCCGTAAACAGTCGTAAAAAATCCGGGCTGTAGAACAGCCGCACCGCTTCCTTCCAGCTGCTTTTCGCCAGGTTCGCGAAGTGGAACAGATTCCTTATGGCACCTATGGAGGAATTTAACACGCCGTGTTCCACCGTCACCACAAAAGGAAGGTTGTATTCTCCGCGGTTGCTGACCACAGAAAAAGAGCCCTTCACCACATCCCCTTCTTCCAGGTTCTCACCGTGGAAGCAGTAAAAAATTTCTGCATCGGAGCCGGTAAACTGATCAGTCATACATTCCATTTTCAGATGGTCTGAGATGACAGATCCTTTTACATAGCCTTCCGATGCAGAGAGGATGTGAAAAGAGCCCTCATACGCTGTCCCCTGTGACAGCGAGATTTCTATTTTAGAGCAGGAGAATTCCAAAGAGCCGTTCTCGTAATCGAAGTTCCCTCCTAAAATTCTATCAATAGTCTCCTGCATGTACCTTCACCCGTTCCCTGTTGTCATTTGGATTTATTATACCAAATTTGCTACGCAAGGGCAAGGTGCAGACCCGGTTAGTCGAGGTTTAATTTTTTGTTCAGGATGTAGTAAGATACCCCATACATGATCGCTGCAACAAGTGCGCTGGTGAGCACATTAATGTCATATGCCCAGTTGGTGGTAATGCCGATTCCGCCGGGGCTGCTTAGCGCAGTCGTACTGAACATAAATACACTCTGTACCGTACTTCCGATGATGGAGGACAGGATTGTAAGACCCGCATAGGCGAGGATTCCCATCAATCCTTTGTGTTTGGAGGAAAGCTGTCCGATGGTCAGTGCTCCGAACAGGGTAATCATGGTAATAAAGGGACCTGCCACATAGGTGATCAGCAATGTGATTCCGTAATGCACCAGATTCATTCCCATCTGTTCTTTATAGACCCTGTTAAGTTCATAGATGCCGTCCCCCAGGAATTCCCAGATATTCCCATTATATTGTGTCAGAACTCCATTCAGTTCGCCGATATCTATCAGTCCCATCATCAATGACACAAGCAGTGCCACAATGGAGATACCGATGCCAATCATAATAAACAGATACCAGACACCGGAGACCAGTACCTTACTTAAAAACAGCTGATTGGCTGTCACCGGCAGGGTGTGGGACAGATAGCCCTCATCGGTGTACATGCTGCGGTAAAAACGGATGCCCAGGAAGATCAGCATGCCCCATGTGGATGCCAGCAGCATGATCACATACAGAATCAGTGTTGCCGTAAAAGAAGAAATCACCAGCCAGGTCTGCGCTGCATTTGCCTCATTACCGTCGACAAAATTTGACACCACTCCTCCCGGCATTTGCAGTACGATACAACCGGCCACAGTGACGATAAATATTCCCAAAAGCATCAGCACGCCCGCTTTCCAGGTATTTTTCCATTCATATTTCATTAACTTGCCTAACATGCGAACACCTCCCTGAAGTAAGCATCTACGGACTTGCCCTTCTCTTCTCTGATATTGTCAACGGATGTATATAACACCAGCTGACCGTAGCGCATGAAGATCACTTCATCCAATACCTGCTCCACATCCTCGATCAGGTGGGTGGAGATCAGCACCGTAGCTTCCGGATTGTAATTATTGATGATGGTGCGCAGGATGTAGTCTCTCGCCGCCGGATCTACGCCGGCGATGGGCTCGTCCAGAATATACAGGCTGGCATTCCGGCTCATAACTAAGATCAGCTGCACTTTCTCCTTCGTACCTTTGGATAAGGTCCGCATCTTCACGGACGGATCGATTCCCAGGCTCTTCAACATCTCTTCGGCACGTTCCCTGGAAAAGTCCGCATAAAAGTCCTGAAAATAATCCAGGATCTCCCGGATCGTCTGATTCATGGTCAGATACGTACGGTCCGGCAGATAAGCTACCTTGCTCTTCGTCTCCGGTCCCACATAACTGCCGTCGATCAGGATGGTGCCTTCCGTCGGAGTTAACAACCCGTTTAACATTTTGATCAGTGTGGTCTTACCACTGCCGTTGGGACCTAACAGTCCGATGATCTTCCCCTTGGGAAGGCTTACGGTCAGATGGTTTACTGCGGCATTTTCGCCGTATTTCTTGGTCAGATCTGTGATTTCTACCAAATTACTCATTTCTGTTCCCGCCTCTCTTCATTCTCAGGACTGTACTTTGTCGAAGAGATCTCTGATCTCTTCCCGCTGATATCCCAGTTCCTGCATATTGTTGATAAAATTCCGTACGTGACCGGCTGCCAGCTGTTCTCTGGTGTTCCCGATCAGTTCGGTGTCCTCTGTCACGGTTCGTCCGCTGGTACGTTGTGTTACGATCAGACCGCTCCGCTCCAGTTCGGCAAATGCTTTCTGCATCGTATTGGGATTCACTGCCGCCACTGCCGCAAGATCCCTGACACTCGGCAGCTTCTCTCCCGGCTGATATTTCCCGGAGACGATCTCCCGCTGGATCCGCTCTACCAGCTGCGCATAAATGGGTCTGTCAGCATCTAATTCCCATGCCATTCCTATCATCCTTTCTTGTATTGTTGTGTTGCTGTATTATTTATTTAATACAATGGTACGATGTTTTTTCGGATATGTCAAGAGGTTTTTGCCGGAAAGTTAGACGCAAAGCCACGAACGCCCGCGGCGAACGAAACATCCTTCCTCGATGTAACGTCTCCCGGTGGGAATTTTCTGACGAAAAGTGAGCAGCGGTTCTAATCCGTACGGGCA
>DJEP01000026.1:74627-100643 GCA_002431915.1 Lachnospiraceae bacterium UBA5895
GCGAACGTCCTGTTCGCTCCACCCTGATTTTCAGCACTTTTCGAGAAAATGTCACCACCTCCCGACAAACATCCTCGGAAGGACATTTCATCCGCCGTGGGCGTTCTGCATCCTGGAAGCCTTCAAAAAACCAGTAGCCCGCAGTTGGGGTAAGGACAAGCAGACTCTAAGCAGTCGTCGGTACTTAGCGAGGGTACTTTCCTCGCTTATGTACCGCTACGGTCTGCGTCCGTAAGCGAATCGTGCTAAAGCACGCGCGGGTCTGCGGTTCTTAGCCCCAATGCGGGCTACGGAGTTTTTAAACATCATTTATCTACGCATCCGGCTCGGAAATGCGGGTGACCCCCACATAGATATCCGAGATTTCAAACCAGGTGGGATAGTCCACGATTCCGGTCTGCGGCAGATTAAATATCCTCTGGAAGGTCCGGACAGCATCGGCAGTGGCAGATCCATAGATGCCATCGGGTGTCAGTGTGGGAATCGCCGGATAATTCCTCGCGATGCGGTTCAACTGCTGCTGGAGCTGGCGGACTTTCTCCCCGGAGGACCCGATGGTCAGATCATACCCAGGCCAGGAAGACGGCACTCCCGATATGATATCCGCGGAATTGATGTACATATCATTGCCGTAATAATAATGAATGATATCAATGGCGGAATAACCCTGATCTGCCAGGGACTTGGAGCCCCACTGGCTCAGACCCCGGCATGTGGTCCGGTTACCGTCACAGTACGACGTGAAAATAGGTTGTCGCACACCGGGTCTGGATAAATAATTGGTAAAAATGGAATCCACCAGATAGTCGATCTCTTCGAATATATTTCTGCCATAAATCCATTTTTGATCATATGCCGTAGAAGAAGTTATCGTAAAATCGTATCCACGTCCTCTGTACCACTCCGTAAATATACGGTTTAACGTAAATGATTGAATAACCAGAATATTGGCATAAATAGCGCTCTCCGGCCAGGTGGAATAGATCTCGCTGGAAGCCACATTTTTAATATAATCCTTATAACGCACCCAGTAATTCCGGGCAGTGGGATCCTCCGGGACACCGTCATGTACGATCACGTATTCCGGAATAACCACACGGCTTAAGACGATCTCCCCGGTCTCGTTCATGGGTTTGATCTCCTCTTCCGGAATCTTGGGAGGGTATTCGCCAAACAGCGTATGTGCCGGGATCACCACTACTTTTTCTTCCTCCTCGGTTACATTCAGCGGATTCATGCGGATGGCTTGCAGGGAATATTCCCCTGCCAGGATCTCGGAACCGGATACCAGTACCGGTTCAAAGCCTTCTGCGGTCACCTGAATGTTGTATTCCGAATAGGGCTGTGCCGTAATATCCGGAGATAAAGAAAGCTCTCTCGGCGGCGCATCCAGAGTTATCGTAGGGGTTTGCCCGGATTCATCGGTAGCCATCGTCTCCAACGGTGAATCCGGATCCCCGGTATAGGAGACAGTGACGGTAGCACCGGGTATCGGCGACATCCCCAGTGCGGAGACCACGCTGATCTGAAGTATTCCTGTATAAGTAGTGTCCGTAATATTAGTGTCCGTAATATCCATGGACATATGTCCTTTCTGCCTATCCCGTTCGCAGTTGTCCCCGCAGGTTCGGTCAGGCAACAAATCTTCCTTACAGAATATGCAAAAAAATAGGAATATGTGCATGTTTCCGTGCAAATCAAATCTAACCTCTGCCAGTCGCGCACCGCAAAAAAGACCCACAGCCTGTTTCCAGGCTATGAGTCCCTTTCTTGCTTTAAAAAGTTATTGATTCTATTTGGTCAGCAGCATCATAATGTCATTGCTTCTTGCCACGAACTTGGTCATGGCATCGGCGGACAGAGGTGCATGCTGGAGCTTTGCCAGATCGTAGAGCTGCTCGCAGATCATTTCTGCGTTCTCGCCGTCCTGATGCTCGGTGATGTACTGTACCAGCGGATGGTTGGCATTCAGGATCAGGGTCTCGCCCTCACCGCCGAAAGCACTCATATCCATACCGGGCATGGAGTACATCTTCATCATATCCTGCATACGTCTGCTCTCTTCGGACAGAGTGATCATAGAGGAGATCTTCTTGTCCTTCAGCTTCTCTACCTTGATGGTGATCTTGTCGTTCTTCAGAGCTTTCTTCATCAGCTTGCTGATGCTCTCTGCCTGCTCTTCCATCTCTTTTTCCGCCTTTTTGGAGGTCTTGGACTTCAGGGCATCGGTCACATCCGCATCGATACGCTGGAACTTGATTCCCTCGTTCTTCTGCTCCAACTGAGAGATGAAAGGCTGATCGATATTGTGGGTCAGGATCACAGCATCCATCTTGGCAGCCTTGAACATATTGATGTACTGGCTCTGCTGCTGTTCATCCGTTACATAGTAGATGATCTTCTCTTTCTTCTCTTCCTCGGCATTCTCCTCAGAAGCCTCATCTTCAGCCTTGTCCTCTACGACTTCGGCTTCTACCTTATTGCCGTTCTCGTCCACGGCATTTTCCTTGTTCTCTTCTTCATCCTGAGGCTTGATCTCAAGGCACTCCGGCAGAGTCAGATATTTACCATCCAGATTTTTGAAGAGGATGTAATCGTTCATCTTCTCGCAGAACTTGTCGTCCTTCAGACAGCCGTATTTGATGAAGGGACTGATGTCGTCCCAGTACTTTTCGTACTCTTCCTTTTCGGTCTTGCACATGCCGGCCAGCTTGTCCGCTACCTTCTTGGTAATGTACTCGGCGATCTTCTTGACAAATCCGTCGTTCTGCAATGCACTTCTGGATACATTCAGCGGCAGATCCGGGCAGTCAATGACACCCTTTAACAACAGCAGGAATTCAGGAATGACTTCCTTGATGTTATCTGCGATAAATACCTGATTGTTGTACAGCTTGATGGTACCCTCGATAGACTCATACTCCATATTGATCTTCGGGAAGTACAGAATACCTTTCAGGTTGAAAGGATAATCCATGTTCAGGTGAATCCAGAACAGAGGCTCCTTGTAATCCTGGAATACCTTACGGTAAAAGTCCAGATACTCTTCCTTCGTGCATTCGTTGGGATGCTTGGTCCACAGAGGATGCGTCTCGTTCATCAACTCGGGACGCTTTCTGATCTTCAGTTTTTTAGGTTCTCCTGCAGTCTTTTCTTCCGCATTCTCACCCTCTGCCGCTTCCTTTTTCTCCGGCTCGATCACTTCCAGTACTTCATCATCGGGAAGCTTTTCCTCTTCCTTGATGATCTGGGTCTCCTTGGTGTTCGCCTTGGACAGGTAGATCTCGGTAGGCATGAAAGAACAATACTTCTTCACTACCTCACGGGCCTTATACTCATTACAGAACTCCAGACAATCCTCATTCAGGAACAACGTAATGGTCGTACCTACCTCGGTCTTGTCTCCATCTTCCATGGAGAACTCGGTGCCGCCGTCGCACTCCCAGTGAACTGCCTTGGCGCCATCCTTGTAAGATAACGTATCAATGTGTACTTCATCCGCTACCATGAATGCGGAATAGAAGCCCAGTCCGAAATGACCGATGATCTGGTCGGAATTGCTCTTGTCCTTATATTTCTCAATGAAATCCGTAGCGCCGGAAAATGCGATCTGGTTGATATACTCTTCCACTTCATCGGCGGTCATGCCCAGACCGTTATCTTTGAAGGTCAGTGTCTTTTTCTCGGGATCCACGATGACATCCACACGTCCCTTATAACCTTCGGGCAGGGTATATTCTCCCATCATGTCCAGTTTCTTCAGCTTGGTCACAGCATCACAGCCGTTAGAGATCAGCTCTCTGTAGAAAATATCGTGATCGGAATACAACCACTTTTTAATAATCGGAAAAATGTTTTCACTGTTAATTGATAAACTGCCACTTTTTGCTGCCATTGTTACCACATCCTTTTCTAAAATTGCACAGCCATGGCTGACTGTTTTCTAACTGATTCTAAGTGTAGGACTGCAAAATTAAAAAGTCAAGACAAATTTAGCACTCATTTGTAATGAGTGCTAACAATTCGTCAAAAATCCAGTATTTATCAGTGTTTCCGCAATTCTAAAATTTTAATAAAGCGTGTGGTAATCCTTAAATTACTCCTCCGGGAAGTACTTGGCATACACATCAAAAAAGCTGTCCGTGGTCACCTGTTCGTCCGTGATCAGTGTGATCTCATCCCACAGCTTGTCATTGAGCTGGCGCACCAGCGTGTCCACGAAGCTGTCATATTCCTGTCCGAAGACCTCCCGCTTCCGCTCTTCCACGATTTTTAACTTATTGGCGTCCGTCTCTTCCCGGTCCAGCGTGTTGATGCATTTGATAATGTAATAGCCCCGCTCACACTTGACGACCCCGCTCACCTCGTCCGTTGCCAGGTTAAAGGCTGCTTCCTCATAGGCGCTCTCCGTCTCCCCCTTGCCGAAGGAATATGTGATCTCAGAATCATCACTGTATTTGGAAGCTAGTTCTGTGAAATCATGTTCTCCGTCCACTGCCATGGCTCTCACTTCACATGCTTTCTCATAAGCGTTCTGGATGGAGCTTTCGGAATAGGGCTTTAAATTGCCGTCCATATCCGTGGATGCCGTGGCAAAAAAGATCTGCTGCACTGTAATTTTTCTGGCTTCATCATCACTAATCTCCGGGTTGATGTCCTGAATGATCAGCTTGTAGACCTTGTCCGCCATGGCATACTCCCGATAGAGATTCTCCACGATTTCCTCCGTGGCGCCCATGGTCTCGATCTCCGTGTCATTTAAGGAAGAATAGTACTCCTGCGCCGCCTGGACCACCTTTGCCTCCTCGGCTTCATCCAGGGTCACCTCTTTTTCCTTCGCCAGCAGATACATAGTCTTGATCTGTGCGGTTCTGGCTAACACCGTCTCCTTAACATTATCCTCCAGCGTCACACCGTTTAAGGAAGTATTCCAGATCTCCGTTCCGTAGACATTTTCATACTGATTCTGCGTCGTAGTAAGATAGATCATGATCTCTGCCTTAGAGCAGGATTCGTCCCCGATCCGGAAGACCTCATTTTTTCCAAATCCCGTGGTGAATACCACTTTGGTGCCGTCACTGCCGCCACAGGCAGTCAGTCCCGCCATCATGCTTATTCCCAACATTCCCGCGACCAATACCGCGGTGATATGACATCTATTTTTAAAAACCATAACATTTCCTGCTTTCTCAAAGTCTCTAAGTTTTGATTATACCCTATTTTTTTCTTCTGTGCCACGGTTTCTTGGAAGTTCAGAAATTTCTAAGAATTCTACAGACAAAAAATGCGTGCGGATATCTCCACACGCATTTTATTTCTAATCTGATGATTTCAGGATCGGATTACTCGATCACATGGATCCAGCCCTTAGGAGCTTCGATTCTGCCCATCTGGATACCGGTCAGCGTCTCATACAGCTTCTTGGTGACAGGTCCCATCTCGGTCATGCCGCTGGGCAGGCAGATCTCTTTACCATGATCAACGATCTTACCTACCGGAGAAATAACTGCTGCGGTACCGCACAGACCAGCCTCTGCGAAGTCTTTTACCTCATCCAGGTATACTTCTCTCTCTTCTACTTCCAGTCCCAGATATTCCTTAGCTACATATACCAGGGAACGACGGGTGATGGAAGGAAGGATACTGTCGGACTTGGGAGTTACGACCTTGTTGTCTTTGGTAACGAACAGGAAGTTCGCACCACCGGTCTCCTCTACCTTGGTACGGGTAGCAGCATCCAGGTACATATTCTCATCGTAGCCTTCCTTGTGAGCGGATACGATAGCATGTAAGCTCATGGCGTAGTTCAGACCAGCCTTGATGTGGCCGGTTCCGTGAGGTGCCGCACGGTCAAAGTCGGTGACACGGATAGTCAGAGGTTTCACACCGCCCTTGAAGTAAGGTCCTACAGGAGTGCACAGGATACGGAACTGATACTCGTCCGCAGGCTTTACACCGATGACAGGATTGCTGCCGAACATATAAGGACGAATGTACAGAGTTGCACCGCTGCCGTAAGGAGGCACATAAGCATCGTTGGCCTTAACCGTCTCGGTAACAGCCTCTACGAAACGCTCCTTGGGGAAAATGGGCATCTCCAGTCTTGCTGCGGAAGACTCCAGGCGCTCACCGTTCAAGTCAGGACGGAAAGTAACGATATGTCCGTCTTCTGTGGTGTAGGCCTTCAGACCCTCGAATACGGTCTGTGCATACTGCAGTACGCCTGCACACTCATTCAATACAATATTAGGATCCTGGGTCAGCTGACCGTCATCCCACTTGCCATCCTTAAAATAAGATACATATCTGTAATCTGTAGGGATATAACCGAAGCCGATATTGCCCCAGTCAATGTTTTTCTTTTCCATTTTGTATTCCTTCTTTCCTCGGTCTGCCACTCTGCCTGTTGATTTCTCTTAACCGAATTTCTTGATTTTCATTATTATACCATTTGTAATAAAAGTCAATATACACATTTATGCTTTCCAGTGCTTTTTTCAGTGAAAATGTGGCGTATTTCTACTTTTGGCTGAAACAAAAGATTAAATTCACTACAATTATTTCTCTCCGGTAGCTTCCTGATATGCACTGTTCGCTACCACTGACCATCCGGTCTTATCCCCGGCAATGACCTGCATGTCTTCACTGCGGACTGCGTAAAATTCCACGATCTGTGCCGCGTCTGTGGACAGATCCTCCACCGGATTCCGGTACAGAACGAAGATCTCACACTGTCCGTTCTGCGAGGTACGGATGTAGACCAGTGTATATGTGTAAGTCTCTCCCGCCTGTTCCTGTTCTCCAAGCTGCAGATAGAAATTGCCTTTGGCATTGTAGCAGACCTCGTAGGAAAATCCCTGCGGTTGCAGCACGGCATCATATACTGCCTGTGCGTAAGGCTCTAAAGGATCCTGCATGTTCTCCGTGCTTTCCGCCTGTGCCTCATTGTATTCCGCAAGCCACTGTTCTTCCATCTCCTGCTTTGCTACGATTTCTGCGTCCTTCTCCGGGGAAGTATTTTCCTCCCTGTCCGCTGCTTCTGTCAGATAAGCAATGTAATCCTCACCGGCAAGCTCCGTCTCTCTCCGAAACAGCACGCCCTCCGGACGCCAGTAGGAATACCAGTGCCTTTCTGGGAACTTCATCTCTTCCACGCTGATCAGATTTTCTGTAAGCCGCGTTTCCGAAGGAATGTCATTTTCCAGTACAATCCAGGCAATTCCGGCAAACGTGACGATCAGGCACAGCACCGCCCACAGGGCAATGCCGATATCCTCCAGCCACTCCCATTTCCCGGGCGTTCCCCACTTGTCCCGTATTTTCCGGTGCAGTCTGATGGGCACTCCCAGATATACATAAAACAGGAGAAGCAGCAGACACAGCAAGTCCCCCAATAACAGCACATAGCTGCGAAAGCTTAGCGGTCCGCCCCACAGGATCACTCTGGCTGCCACATATACTGCTGCCAGGATAAACCATACCAGCGTAACCGCGAAAAATATCTTCTTTTTCCTGCTCTGTTTCGTCTTCATCGGTGATCTCCGCTTACTTTTTTCTTCCGGTGCTCAGGCTTTTTTCCGCTCGTACTTCAAGAACTGATAGGTGATATCAAAATAGACCTGCTCGTCGCTGTCTGCGGTGATCTCCCACTCGGGATCGCTGTCCAGATCCGGGAAATAAGCATCCGCCTCGTAGGCATGATCGATTTTGGTCACATGTGCCACATCACAGTAGGGCAGCATCTGACGGTAAATGCTCTCGCCGCCGATGATATATATGCTTTCCTCGTCGTATTTTTTCAGTTCCTCTAAAAGTTCCTCGATAGAGTGTACCACGATGGCATCCTTCACCTGATAGTTCGGGTCTTTGGATAAAATAATGTTAGTACGGTTCTTTAATGGCATTCCCTGGGGGAACGTCTCTAAGGTCTTACGTCCCAGAACCACGACCTTACCGGTGGTCTCCTTCCGGAAATGCTTATGGTCATTGGGAATGCGGATCAGCAGTTCGTTCTTGCTGCCGATTGCCCAGTTGTTGTCTACTGCTACGATTAAGTTCATGTTGTCCTCCTCTTAATAATCGATTTCTTCGTGCCTTGCACTCTCGAAATCGCTCTGTTAGATGGCTATAGGTATATCCCTGATCTGTTCTCCGGTCTGGTAGCCCTCCAGTTTTACATCGTCCGGTGTGAACTGGTAGAAATCCTTAATCTCCGGGTTCAGCCAGAACTTCGGTGCGGGGAAGGGTTCTCTGCTGATCAGTTCCTTAATGGCATCCACATGGCGGTCATAGATATGGGCATCCGCAATGACATGCACCAGTTCCCCCACGTTCATATCGCAGACCTGCGCCAGCATATGCACCAGCACCGCATACTGTACCACATTCCAGTTGTTGGCTGCCAGCACGTCCTGGGAGCGCTGGTTTAAAATAGCATTCAATGTCAGTCTGTCCTCTCCCTTTTTCTGCGTCACGTTAAAGGTCATGCTGTAAGCACAGGGATACAGATTCATCTCGTGCAGATCCTGATGCACATAGATGTTGGTCATAATACGGCGGCTGAAGGGATTGTTCTTCAGATCGTAGATCACGCGGTCCACCTGATCCATCATCCCCTCCTTATACTGATGTTTTACTCCCATCTGATAACCGTATGCCTTGCCGATGGAGCCGTCTGCATCTGCCCATTCATCCCAGACATGGCTTTTTAAATCATGAATATTGTTGGACTTGCGCTGCCAGATCCACAGCATCTCATCTGTGGCGGATTTCAGTGCTGTCTTTCGTAAGGTCAGGATGGGGAACTCCTTTGACAGGTCGTACCGGTTCACCACTCCGAATTTTTTAATGGTGTAGGCAGGGGTGCCGTCCGGCCAGTGAGGACGTACCTTCTCGCCCTCCGTGCTGGTACCGTTGGTTAAAATATCATTACACATATCGATAAAAATATGATCCGCTAAACTCATGTTGTCTCCTTATCTATCTTCTGAATATAACGATTTCTTTGTGCTTCGCACTCTCGAAATCGTACACCCTTTCGTATTCCGGACTATCGTCCTGCATACTCAGTGTTGTTTGTGCTTCTCATAGGAAGTATTTCCCGCCTGCAAGCAGTCAGAAATGCTTCCTATGGATGCACTTATATTTCCCACTTATCACATAAAGAATTGATCTGGTCGGCGAACTTCGCCATATCCTTGTTAGTCATGACGCCCTCGCTCTTCGTAACCAGTGCCAGTAAGCGTCTCGCAGAAGCCAGGAGCCTTTCGAAGACTCCGGTGGCAGGCTTCGTCTTTTTCTTCATGGCTACCGGCGCTGCCTCGTAAGCAAACTTATTGTTTGCCAGGTCGAACTCCGTACCACTGTAAGGCGCATAGGCTCTCTGTCCGTACTCGATCTTCAGGCACTCGGTAAATGCGGTACATACGCTGTCTTCCCCGTGTACCACGAACACTTTCTTGGGCTTCTCTTCAAATGCCTGCAGCCAGTCGATCAGACCTTCCTTATCCGCATGACCGCTCAGTCCCGCAAGTTTGCAAATCTGCGCGCGTACAGAAACCGTCTCCCCAAAAAGTTTCACCTCATCGACACCCTCTACCAGGGCTCTGCCCAGGGTTCCCACCGACTGGTAGCCCACGAACAGGATCGTACATTCCTCTCTCCACAGGTTATGTTTCAGATGATGGCGGATACGTCCCGCATCACACATACCGGAAGCGGAGATGATGACCTTCGGGGTATCGTCAAAATTGATTGCCTTGGACTCCTCACTGGTGATGGACAGCTTTAATCCTGAAAATGCAATGGGATTAATGCCCTCTTTTACGAATTCCATTGCCTCGTCATCAAAACATTCAAAACGATTCTCCTGGAACACGCCGATCGCTTCCACCGCCATGGGGCTGTCCACATACACCGGGAAATCCTCATGCCCTTTCACCAGGCGTCCCACCTTGATCTTCCGCAGGAAGTACAGGATCTCCTGGGTACGACCCACGGCAAAGGACGGAATCACCACGTTGCCGCCCCTGTCTAAAGTCTCCTGCAATACTTTTGTCAGTTCCGCCACATAATCCAGCTTCTCCTTCGGATGCAGTCTGTCGCCGTAGGTAGATTCCATGACCACATAATCCGCTTCTTTCGTAGGGGTCGGATCCTTAAGTAACGGCTGGTGCTTGTTGCCGATATCTCCGGAAAATACGATTTTCTTCGTATTACCATCCTCCGTCAGCCAGACTTCGATGCTGGCAGATCCTAACAGATGTCCGATATCCGTGAAACGGATCTTTACTCCCTCGCACACTTCTATGATCGTGTTGTAATGGCAGGGAACCAGTCTGCGGATCGCACCATCCGCATCCTCCATGGTATACAGTGGCTCCACTACCGCATTATTTGCAGAACGTTTTGCCTTACGATTCTTCCACTCCGCCTCGGCGCTCTGGATATGCGCGCAGTCCCGAAGCATAATGCTGCAAAGATCCGCTGTGGCATCCGTGGTATAGATCTGCCCTCTGAATCCTCTGGCATACAGAAGCGGCAGAAGTCCCGAATGGTCCACATGAGCATGGGTCAGGAACACATAATCGATCATGGATTCCGCTACCGGCAGCGGCACATTTTCAAATACGTTAATGCCCTGTTCCATACCGTAATCCACCAGGATATGCTTCCCGGCAACCTCCAGATAATGGCAGCTTCCGGTCACTTCATGGTCTGCCCCCACAAACACAAGTTTCATAGATCTACCTCCATTTTCCTATGATTTCAAATAAGATCATTTCAACGCATTGGCTGTTTCGTAGAACTGATAATAGATTCCTCTCTGTTCCATGAGCTGGTCGTGGTTGCCTTCCTCCACGATACCGTCGTCCGTCAGCACCAGGATCCTGTCGGAATTGCGGATGCTGGAAAGTCTGTGGGCAATGGTCAGGGTCGTACGTCCTTCTGATAATTCTCCCAGCGATTTTGCCACAGCGAACTCACTCTCATTGTCCAGTGCGGAAGTCGCTTCGTCCAGTATGATAATGGGTGGATTCTTCAGAAATACTCTGGCGATGCTGATCCGCTGCTTCTGTCCGCCGGACAGCTTCACGCCCCGCTCTCCCACATAGGTATCATAACCGTCCTTCAGTCCCATGATAAACTCATGCGCACCGGCACGTTTTGCCGCAATTATCACATCTTCCCTGGAAGCTCCGGGTCGTCCGTAAGCAATATTTTCATAAATGGTACCGGAGAACAGATACACATCCTGCTGCACAATGCCGATGTTCCCCCGCAGACTTTTCAACGTAAAATGTTTGATGTCCTGACCATCCAGCAAGATCTTTCCTTCCGAGACATCATAAAATCTCGGGATCAGATTACACAGCGTCGTCTTACCGCCACCGGAGGGACCGACGATCGCCACTTTCTCTCCCGCATGAATTTTCAGATTCAGATCAGAGAATACTTTGTTGTGATCATCGGGATATTCGAAGCTTACATTTTCAAAAGAGATCTCTCCTTTGGGATTCTTCAGCTCGACAGCATCTTCCTCATCAAAGATCTCAATATCTGCGTCCACGATCTGTAAAAATCTCTCAATGCCGGTCATGCCCCGCTGAAACTGCTCGGCGAATTCAATGATACGGCGGATCGTTGCGATCAGGGTGGACACATACAGCATATATGCCACCAGGTCACCGGCTGCGATACGACCCTTTACCATGAAAATACCGCCTGCCACCAGCACCACCAGATACATCAGTCCGTCAAATAATTTGACTGTGGTATTAAATGCTGCCATATAGCGGTAAGTCAGCTTTTTGATATCCAGGAAAGTGTTGTTATCTTTCTCAAACTTTACATTTTCCACTTCTTCGTTGGTAAATGCTTTGACGACCTTATGCCCCAACAGACTGTCCTCAATCCGGGCATTCAGTTCCCCAATCTGGTTACGCTGCTTACGGAAAGCACTCCGCATCCGGAAATTCAGGATCATGCACACGCCGCACATTAGGGGCACGCATAAAAAGATCATCAACGTTAACGACAGATTGATACTTGCCAGAATGATAAAAGAGATTACCGTCTTGATCCCGGCGATAAAAAACTCCTCAGGACAGTGATGGGCGAATTCCGTCACATCGAATAAGTCGTTGGTGATCCGCCCCATGATCTGACCGACCTTGGTATTGTTATAGTAGGTATTGGACAGCTTCTGTAAATGATTGTACGCATCTCTGCGCATGTCCGTCTCGATCTTCGCGCCCATGACATGTCCCATATCGGACATATAATAGCTGGCAATGCAGTCCACGATACGAAGCCCGAAATACAGGATGCCAAGTGTAAGTATCGTCTTCATCGACAAAGCTGCCAGATTCCGCAGTCCCTCGTTGGTGATGTAGCGCATGATCAGAGGCAGTACCAGTTCACAGACCGTAGTCAGCGCCGCGCAGAACAGATCCATGCACAGGGTAAAACGGTATTTCTTAAAATAAGGTGCAAACCTGCGAAACAATTCGCGGGTCGAATATTGCTTATTATCCATAATTATGCTATTTCCTCATGCCTTATAAATTCATGTCTTATAAATATTTTCCTTTGCACCGGTAAAAACGGACTTTTCCCTTCTGCTCTTTTTTCTGCGCATATAGGGTATTATCCGCAGCCGACAGAAAATCCCACACACGGTTCGGGGATTTCGGGACAGCACAGACACCTCCCACCGATACTGTAAGCCACGGCTCCACCTCAGAATCTTCGTTGGGAATCTCGCATTCCCGGATGCCGGTACATAGCTTCTGCGCACGCTCCTCTGCATATTCCGGATCCCGTCCCGTCATGACCACCAGGAACTCGTCTCCGCCATACCTCGCCACGTAATCCTCCGTGAAACATTTTTTCAGGGTATCCGCCACTGCGCAGATTCCTTCGTCTCCTTTTCCGTGTCCGTAACGGTCATTCAACTGTTTGAAATAATCAATATCCAAAAACAGAATGCCCAGTTCCTTTTCATTGAGCAGACAGTCCTCAAACGCATCCTCCAGATACCGGTTAAGGCTCCGCTTATTATAAAGTCCCGTCAGTTCATCGTGATCTGCCTGGTAAAGCAGACGGTTTCTTTTCTTCTCCTGCTCTCTCTGCTCTTCCTCCGCTGTCTGCAGACGCTTACGTAGCTCCATCATATATATGACCTGATTGTTTTCAATCATTTCGCTGCTTTCCTTAATGCGGAAAAAAGTCTCTGCACTCTGCCGGAATTCCTCCTCCGGCATCTGTGCGCTGCAATAGCGCAGCCGTAACAATAAAAGCTGCAGCAAAAGGCTCTTATTCTGCTCAATTGCCGCCTTGGGCTCCAGACAGTCCAGTACCTCCTGCATCTGCTCCGTCTCTGCTGTCTGTTCCAGATATCTTAGCAAGTTCTGAATGCTGTCGTATTCCGAGGATACCTGGGTCATATCTTCTAAGGCTGCCACCGCCTGCCTTACATGGTCTTTTGCCTGTTCTCTGTTACCACGGCTTTCTGCCAAATGCGCCAGGAACACATTGGTCGCCAGTCTCGTTTCCCGTATGATCTCCTCACTGCGGCCGACAGCCTCTATCTTATGGAGTACTTCCACCGCTTCCCGATTCATATTCAGGTGCAGCAGACAGCAGCCGTATTCTGCCAGCATTTTCCGGAAATTAATCTGACCGTAGGTACTGTGGTCATCCGCCTTCTCGAACTCCCGGATACACTCCGCATAACACTGTACCGCTCTTGTATATGCCCCGATCATATAATACGCATCCGACATATTACTCAGCACCATACTATGTACTATTTTATTATCATGCTTTACCGCATAGTCCAGTGCCTTATCGTATTGTTCCATCGCCAGGGACAGATTGTTCTGCATATGTGCCACGATGCCAATCATATTGTAGACTCTCGCCACGTGACTTTCTTCTTCCGTTCCCAGCAGACATCTCACACTTTCATCCAGATAATGAAGGCACTCCTCCTGGTTCCCCCTGGTCAGATGATAAAATGCAGCAAAATAACAGATCCATCCATGGATCCCTTTATCATCCTGCTCTGTAACTGCCAAAAGCGCTTCTTCAAGTTCCTCCCAGGTAAACGGAATTCCATCCGCCATCTGTCTGTTCAAACGCTCTGCTGTCTCTGCCATCTGCTGTCTTGCTGCACTCATATTCCTCTTTGTACCGTCCCGTTATTCTTTCCATGGTCTGAATCCATGATCCTTTGGATTTATTGTATTATTTTATACCGCAGGACGCAAGTTATTTTCCAGAATAAAATGTTTCGCATTTTACAAAAAAATGATAGAATGAAAATATATTTCGGAGGTTTTTATGGAAAACACGATAAACAACAGAGATTTTCATGATCTTCATTTTGACAGCATCCAGGCTTTACGCGGTCTGGCTGCTCTTTTTGTGGTGTTTCAGCATGTCCGTTTCTTAAATTTCGGTGCCTTCGGGGTAGATATTTTTTTCTGTATCAGCGGATTTATGATCATGTTCACGACCCAGAAAAGTACACAGTACTTCTTCCGCAAACGTCTGATCCGTATTCTGCCGCTGTACTATCTTATGACTTTCGGCACTTACGGGATGCTGCTTTTGTTCCCGTCCATGTTCCAGCAGACCAGACAGGATCCCATTTTTCTGATTAAAAGCCTTTTGTTTCTTCCTTTTGATATCGGAGGCGGTGTTCTCCAGCCTTTGGTGCGGATCGGATGGACCGTCAACTGTGAGATGTTTTTCTATCTGCTGTTTTTTATCTCTTTCCATATCAGCATGCGGTTCCGCGGTCTGATCTGCAGTGCATTCCTGACTTGTTTGGTAGGGGCAGTTCAGATATGTTCTCCGGTGATTTCCTCCTGGCAGTCTCCTCTCGGCGGGATGCTTTCTCCTGTTCTTATGTTTTACGGAGATCCTGTCATGCTGGAATTTATCTTCGGAATCCTTGCCTATTATCTGCTGCGTTTTTTATACGGTTGTCAATTAAAGCATCCGGTTCCGATGGCTGTCAGCATTCTGTCTGCGGTAAGTATCCCGGTGATTTTCTTCCTATTGGCATTTTTCACCTCCAGGATCAATGTGATCGGTTTCCGCAGGCTTCCGCTGTGGGGGCTTCCGGCACTTTTGCTGTTGCTCCTTGCTTTCCTGGCAGGACTTCGGATCTCTATGCCCCGCTTTTTCGTCCTTATGGGAAATATCAGTTATTCCCTGTATCTGGTACACTATTATCCGGTGATGTTTTTAGACCGTGCGGTGTTTGACTTCTCCACCCTCTCTGTGATGTCTGTCATCGGGGTGATTTTAAGTGTGGCGCTGAGTATCGGGCTGGCTTACCTGTCCTGGACCGTTATCGAGCGGAATTTCTCCGGGTGGCTGCGGAGGAAACTGCTGCGCTAAGCATTTCTCTTGCGGCACCGATTCTTTCATTTGGCTATTTTGTGAATTGTATATGCAATTAATCAAAAAGATGCACACTTTTTTTGTTGACATTTAGAACACCCTATAGTATATTATAACTTGTCCATAAGACATGCGCGAGTGGCTCAGCGGTGGAGCACCTCCTTGCCAAGGAGGGGGTCGCGGGTTCGATCCCCGTCTCGCGCTTATGAATAAAAAAGAGTGATGCTTTTAGCATCGCTCTTTTTTATTTTCGAGCGTTGGTCTGGGTTCGAAAGTTCGATGTCTACGCTCCGCTCCGGTCCGCGCAGTCCGAGGTCCCCCGGACCTCGTGCGCCGTCTCGCGCTTTTTCAAGCCCTCATTTTAGGTGTCATGGTGCATTTCATGTTGCATCGCATTTTTCTACTATATGTTTCATGGGCACAAACTCTTATTATTCCGGTGTTGTACCCTCACTGGCGAAAATTATGGGCACAGAGTGATATATCTCCTTGCATGGTACCCACATTAAGACAAGGCGTGGGTACAGAAAGGTATCTTTTCTCACGCTGTGCCCTGATTAGGGCAAGCCGTGGGTACAAAGTGACATCTTCCATTGCTCTATACCCTCATTAGGGCAAGGCGTGGGTACAAAGCGACATCTTCTATTGCTCTGTACCCTGATTTGGACAAGTCATGGGTACAAAACGGTATCTTCTCTTTCACTATGCCCATTTTGAAGACTTTCAAGAAACCAGTAGCCCACGTCTGGGTAAGGGGATGTTTCACTAACATGCTATTTAGTCTTTGTCCCATAACCCTCCTTTGTCTGTATAAAGTTGTAGACAGCTGGTTCTACAACGAATGTGCTTAAAATCAAAAAAGACCACCACAAAATAGTGATGGCAATAGCAACAATAGAATAAGCAAGGAACCATCCGGCAGGCGTCGCCTCTCCTGTATCTCTTTTGACCCATAGGGTGCGTGGTTGCAACGAAATTTACCACCTCAGACAGTTCCCCTCTTATTCTATTTGAATTATACTCTGTTTATTGTTCGATTTTATCGGCGTATTTGATGCGGTAGATTCTGCGTAGGGAATCGTTCACGCGTTCCTCGGAAATGGTACCGTTCTGGACAGCCTCTAAGACTCCGTTGTATGCGGTCTCGAAGTTCTCCGGCACATAGATCATATCACAACCGGCACGCAGTGCCAGTACTGCGGCTTCATCGGCTCCGTAGTAATTGGTGATTGCCGCCTGGTCCATGGCACCGGATACGATCACACCACGGAAATTCAGTTCATTTCGTAAAATATCCGTTACCACTGCGCCGGATAATGAGCAGGGGGTATTATCTCCTGTCAGGGAAGGAGCTGCCATATTGCTGACGGTGATCATTTTGGTCTCACCGGAATCGATGCAGCTCCGGAATACCTCAAATTCATTGGCTCTGAAATCTTCTGCACTTCTGTCTGTGGAAGCCATGCCGTCCTTCGTGCTCTGGATCGTGCTGCCGATACCGGGGAAATGTCCGATGGCAGCTGTTACTTTCTGTTCCTGCAATCCTGTCTGCATGCTGGTCACAAAAGATGCTACCGTTGCCGCATCCGTGCCATAGGAGCTGCTGCCTGCCGCATTTCCATCCACTACTTTCAGATCTGCCGCAGGGGCAAAATCAAGATTGAAACCAAGTTCTGCCAGATAGCTGCCCACCGTAGTTCCGGCGGTATAGGCATTGTTGGCATCTCCGGATGCGCCGATGTTCTCCGGGGATTCGGTCTTCGTGCCCAGACCTGCCGCTGCCACAGCGTCGGTTCCGGCACCCTCTCCGTCGATTGCAATAAACAGCGGATAACTGGTATACAACTTCGTGTTGTCGATCATCTGCTTTAACTGATCTGCGGACTGAATATTTTTCGCCGCATAGACGATACCGCCTACCGGATATCGAGATAATGCATCCTTCGTTCCGTCTCCTGCCTGCACTGCCGCAGATACACCGGTGATGGATTCCGGTGTGGTGATAAACAGTCCTGCCACCTTGTCCTCCAGGGGCATGTTCTGGATGATGGCTTCATCAATAATCTTATCCAGCTTCTGTTCATCCGTCAGTTCCGGTACAGTCTCTACCGGTTCCGTAGGTACTGTGATTGTCTCTTCGGAAGCAATGATATCATCCAGCTTATTCTGCTGTTGCTGCTGGGCACTGCTTCTGCCGGTGATGGCGCTTACTGCCAGTGCGATTGCTACTGCCAGCATCAGGATCAGAATTCCTACGACTGTATATGCAATGATCTGGCTTCTCTGCCGTCTCTTACGTCTTTCTTCCCGTTTGTTCTGCTGATTTTCCTGTCTCTGTTCGTTTGTATCCATTTTCATAACTCCTCTATCTGTACTACTTTCCTATTGTACATGATATCGGTAGGTTTTTCCACTGGAAAAAAATATATTTTGCGAATGAGGCTCTGAATAGTTGTATAGCATTAAGAGAGCGTACCGATCATTCTTTCAATCAGTACGCCCTCTCAGACTACAGGCTCCAATGGTTTGCCCTCTCTTTCTTAAATTTGATCTTCCATTTTGTCTTTTGTTCTCTTTCCACTTTTCTTTTGTACGTATGTACTGTAATGTGAGATAATTCTTATCTTCTGTTGTTCATTACTTTTTCTTCTGTGTACTTGATGTTCTCTATATAAATTGGTTCTCTTTGGTAGTTCTATTCAGTTGTACATCATGGAAGACTGTGGTAGGACTTTACTTGTTAGGTGGACTGTACCTCTCTTTCTATAGATTCTTTTGTGCTTCTCTTCCAACCTTCTTTTGTTGGGTTGTTCCGTTTCTCTTTTGTTAATTTTAATATAATACAAGGTTGTATATTTGTCAACACATTTCTTGAATTATTTTAATTTATTTTCAATATTTTTATTGTATTGCCATATTTTTACAATTTTCGACATATTTCAATATATTATCTGTCTTTTCTTAGTATACAACAAAAAAGAAAAGAACAAAGGGCGCCGCTGCCGGGGTATTTGTAACGAGCCATGCCAACATCCGCCAAAAGCCCTGACGGGCTTTCGGCGGATGACGGCTGTCGCCGTATAAAGGCAAAAAACTACCACCCTCTGGTGAGCAAGCTCCCCATTGGGTGGTAGTTTCCTTACCTTTGCATGGCTCGTTACACGGCAAATTGGCTGTTATACAGATTCGCGTAGAATCCATTCTGTGCCAGCAGTGTCTCATGGTTGCCCTGCTCGATAATATTTCCATCCTTCATTACCAAAATGACATCGGCGCTCTGGATGGTGGAAAGTCTGTGGGCTACGATAAAGCTGGTACGTCCTTCCATCATTTTGGCGAATGCGTTCTGGATCTTGATCTCGGTACGGGTATCAATGGAGGAGGTTGCCTCATCGAGGATCAGCATGGGAGGCAGGCACAGCATGACTCTGGTGATACACAGAAGCTGTTTCTGTCCCTGGGACAGGCTGCCGCCGTCCTCAGTGATCACGGTGTCGTACCCCTGAGGCAAACGCTTGATAAGGCTGTGGGCATGGGATGCCTTGGCTGCCGCAATGACTTCTTCGTCGGTAGCGTCCGGTTTGCCCATGCAGATATTGTCACGGATGGTGCCGGAACGCAGCCAGGTCTCCTGCAATACCATACCGTAATTGGTACGGAGGCTTCCTCTGGTGATGTCCCGGATGTCGGTGCCGTCCACCGTAATGGAACCGGAATTTACATCATAGAAACGCATCAGCAGGTTGATCACTGTGGTCTTACCACATCCGGTAGGTCCTACGATAGCGATTCTCTGACCGGGTTTAACCTGCAGGTTAAAGTTCTGGATCAGCTTCTTCTCCGGTACATACTGGAAGTATACGTTCTTCAGATCCACATTGCCCTGAGCGTCTTCCAGCACTCTCGCATCCGCTGCATCGGGCACCTGAGGCTCCTCGTCGATCAGTTCAAAGATACGTCCTGCACAGACAAACGCGTTCTGTAACTCGGTTACCACGCCGGAGATCTCGTTGAAGGGCTTGGTGTACTGGTTCGCATAGCTTAAGAAGCAGGACAGACGGCCTACGCTGATGCCGCCCTTAATAGCTACGAATGCACCGAATACACCAACCCCGGCATATACCAGGCTGTTAACGAATCGGGTCGCCGGATTCGTAATGGAGGAGAAAAAGATGGCTTTCAGAGAGCATTTCTGCAATCTGTCGTTGATCTCTCCGAACTGGCTCTTTACTGCTTCTCCTCTGGAAAACGTATTTACGATCTTCTGATTGTCGATCATTTCCTCAATGAGGGAGGTCTGCTCACCTCTGGTCTCAGACTGCTCCTTGAACATGGAGTAGGTCTTGGTTGCAATGAATTTTGCCACAAGGAAGGACACCGGTGTGATACATACTACCACCAGTGCGATGGGCACATTGGTCACCAACATGAATCCCAGAGTACACAGGATTGTCAGCACACCGGTGAACAGCTGGGTAAATCCCATCAGCAGACCGTCTGCAAAAGTATCTACATCCGCAATGACACGGCTGACGATGTCACCGTAAGCGTGGACATCTAGATATTTTAAAGGCAGAATCTCCAGCTTTGCAAAAGCATCGGTACGGATGTCACGGATCACATGGTAGGTAATATAGTTGTTGCAGGTGTTCATGACCCACTGCCCCACCGCCGTAATGATCATGACAATGGCAATTTTTTTCATAATGGCAAAGATACCGGGCATATCCACCTGCCCCTTGCCGATGATCAGATCCACCGCATTACCGGTGAGGATCGGGATATATAAGGTCAGTAATACGGTCACTGCTGCCAGCACCAGAGAAAGTACCAGTGCCGGTGTGTATTTGCGGATATATTTCAGCACTCGCTTCATGGTCTCTTTATTATTTGACTTCTGCATTACTGAACACCTCCTCTCTGCTCAGGATACTGGGAATAATAGATCTCCTGATATACGGTGCAATCCTTCAATAATTCCTCATGGGTTCCTATGCCTGCGATCTCACCGTCATCCAGTACGATGATCTTATCCGCATGACGGATGGTGGAAGCACGCTGGGATACGATAAAGGTCGTGGTCTTATCTTCCAGAGTACGCAGTGCCGCACGCAGTTTGGCGTCAGTAGCGTAATCCAGTGCGGAAGCACTGTCATCCAAGATCAGGATCTCGGGTTTTCTGATCAGAGCCCTTGCAATGGTCAGACGCTGTCTCTGTCCTCCTGAGAAGTTCTTACCGTTCTGTGCCACAGTGGCATCCAGCTTACCGTCCTTGCCCTCTACCACTTCCGATGCCTGTGCCAGTTCCAGGGCTTTCCACATCTCCTCTTCGGTAGCGTCCGGCTTGCCCCACTGGAGGTTGCTGCGGATCGTTCCCTTGAACAGGACTGCCTTCTGAGGTACAACGCCGATACGTCCGCGCAGTTCCTCATCGCTCATAGTCTTGATGTCTCTGCCCTCTAACAGGATTTCTCCTTCCGTCGCCGGATAGAAACCGGGGATCAGATTGACCAGTGAGGTCTTACCGGAACCGGTACCTCCGATGATACCTACCGTATCGCCGCGGTTCACGGTAAAGTTCATATCCTGCAAAGTAGGTGCACCTGCGCCCTGATAAGTCAAGGATACATGCTTAAAGTTCAGGAAAGGTGCCTTTCTGTCTACTTTATCTGCCAGCTTCTGATCCTGCATACTCTTCTCTGCATAAGCAGCATCAGCACCAATGTCGAATACGGAAGCCACACGGTCTGCACATGCCAGAGCCTTGGTCATGGTCACGATCAGATTTGCTAACTTCACCAGTTCTACCAGGATCTGGTTCATGTAGTTGATGATTGCCACGACTTCACCCTGACTTAAGTTACCGATATTGACCTGTACGGCACCGGTGTAGATCAGCGCAATAATGGCACCGTTTACGATGACGTAGGTTACGGGGTTCATGCAGGCACTGATCTTACCTACGAAGATCTGCATGGCAGACAGTGCTTCGTTATTCTCCCGGAAATGCTCTTCTTCCTTGGCTTCCTGATGAAATGCACGGATGACACGGACACCGGTCAGGTTCTCCCTGGTAATGCCCAGCACCTGATCCAGTTTGGACTGCACCTTTTTGTACATGGGGATCGTGGATAAAATAATACCGAATACCACCACAGACAATAAAGGTATTGCCACTACGAAGATCAATGCGCATTTCACATCAATTGTGAATGCCATGATCATGGCACCGAATACGATGATCGGGGAGCGCAGGAACAGACGCAGGGTCATGTTGATACCGGACTGAACCTGGTTCACATCACTGGTCATACGGGTGATCATGGTGGAAGTTCCCGCTTTATCGATATCCGTAAAGCTCAGATCCTCAATATGATTGAATAATGCCTGACGCAGTTTGGTAGAAAATCCCACCGCAGCTTTGGCTGCGAAAAACTGTGCGGTAATGGAGGAAGCCAGTCCCACCACGCCAAGTAAGAGCAGGATCAGACCCATTTTCCCGATGTAGCCCATGTTCCGGTTGGAGATACCATAGTCAATGATATTCGCCATTACCAACGGTACCAGCAGTTCAAAAAAAGCTTCCAGCAGCTTGAACAGAGGTGCCAGTATGGACTCTTTTTTGTAATCTTTCAGATACATCATTAATCGCTTCATAAAGTCCTCATTTCTTTGCGCTTTCTATTTTCCTATTACATGATGTCGGGGTCAAAAGCCCCCGACTTTGATGCCTACGGATTGTTCCGTGCTACGCACTCCCACAATCCGTAACAGACTGCCAGAGAATAGCCCTCTTCCAGAATCTGTTCCCGAAAACAGATCTGTTTTTCCTTCCATTTCCGCTCATCGGAAAAGTCTTCTCCCACAGCACTGCCGATTCCCTGACCAGTGTATTTGCCATAGGCTTCTTTTCTGCTCCACAACCGGTAAAACAATTCCGTACGCTGTGACTCAGGTAATTCTTCCAGCAGTTTCCACTCTTTCCTTGCAAAAAAGCGTTCCGCCGTACGTTCCTTGTAGGGGACCCATTTCTGGATATCCACTCCCACTTCTCCGTCTCCTACCCCGCAGACCACATAGTCTCCGGAATGGGACAGATTGAATTTTTTCGGGAAATTCACGATCTGCGGCTTCCCCAGCTCTCCGTATTCATAGGAAAAAGGCAGCGGTTCCGTCTGCTCCCGGTGTATCCGTTCCTGCAGCAATGCAAGCAGTTCATCCTCTTCCAGAAACAGGATATCGGTACTCTCCGCAGCGTTTTCATGATCCAGTGCCATCTTCTGTAACAGCATTCCCGCACCGAGACTGGCTGCTTTTGCTTTGGTGCCTTTCAGCCGTTCTGCCTTTTTCCGTCGCACTGGATCCACGCATTCTGCCGCTTCCCGCAAGAAGCTCTGTCTCGTCTCTTCCTCTCCGGAATGCAGATGCAATACATAAATTCCTACAGCCATGTTTTTCTCCAAGCGAGTCGCCCTGCCTATTCAACACAAAGGCTGCCGCACGGAAATCCTGCGACAGCCTTAATCTTATTCTTCCGGCTTTGCGGTAATTGCCAGATGCAGTTCGTCTAACTGCTTCTGCTCTACCGTACCCGGTGCTCCCATCATAATATCCATTGCGTTCTTGTTCATGGGGAAGGGAATAATCTCACGAATGCTTTCCTCTCCACAGATCAGCATGATCATACGGTCTACGCCGGGAGCGATTCCTGCATGAGGGGGTGCTCCATAACAGAATGCATTGTACATGGCAGGGAACTTAGCCTTCACATCAGCCTCGCCTAAACCTACCAGTTCAAATGCCTTGATCATGATCTCCGGATCATGGTTTCTCACTGCACCGGAGGACAGCTCTACACCGTTGCAGACCAGATCGTACTGGTATGCCAGGATCTCTAAGGGATCCTGATTGTTCAGCGCATCCATGCCACCCTGGGGCATGGAGAACGGGTTATGACAGAATTCCAGTTCTCCGGACTCTTCGCCGATCTCATACATCGGGAAATCAACGATCCAGCAGAATTCATAGCAATCTTTCTTCATATGTTTCTCACTGGCTGCACCCAGCAGTTTTCTGTAAACACCCGCTGTCTTCTGTGCTTCCAGCTTCTTGCCTGCGGCAAGACCTACAAAATCACCGTTCTTAAGACCCAGTGCCTTGATGACTTCCTCTTTACGATCCTGTAAGAACTTGGAGATACCGCCTACGAACTCTCCGTTCTCATCCACACGGAACCAGAAGCCCTTGCGTGCGGTCTGTACCTCTACCTCTGCACAGATCGCATCGATCTGCTTACGGGTAGCGGTGAAGCCGTCTACCACAACAGCCTTTACGGTCTGTCCCTCAAAAGCATCAAAGCCACACCCCTGCATTACTTCCGTAGCATCGGTCAGTACCAGATCAATACGCAGATCCGGCTTATCGGAACCGTACCTGTCCATGGCCTCCAGATAAGGAATCCGTACAAACGGAGCCCTGGAAGCTTCTTTATAAATACCGTACTTTTCAAATACGGGAGGAAGTACCTGCTCTACGATGGAAAAGACATCTTCCTGGGAAGCAAATGCCATCTCCATATCCAGCTGATAGAACTCTCCGGGAGAACGGTCTGCTCTCGCATCCTCATCACGGAAGCAGGGAGCGATCTGGAAATAACGGTCAAAACCGGATGCCATCAGGATCTGCTTGAACTGCTGGGGTGCCTGGGGCAGAGCGTAGAACTTGCCGGGGTGATTTCTGGCGGGAACCAGATAATCTCTTGCACCTTCCGGGGAAGAACAGGTCAGGATGGGGGTGGTGATCTCCATGAAGTTCAAAGCATACATTCTCTGACGCAGCTCTGCCACGATCTGGCTTCTCATCACGATGTTCTTCTTCATGTTCGGATTTCTCAGATCCAGATAACGGTATTTTAGACGGGCATTCTCGTCTGCATCCTTGGACTGATTGATTTCAAAAGGAAGTGCATTGTAGATACACTTTCCTAAAATCTCGATCTTGTCGGGCACTACTTCGATCTCTCCGGTAGGCAGGTTGGCATTTTTGCTGGAACGCTCTCTTACCACACCTTCCACGGAAATGGTGGATTCCTTGTTGATGCCATCCATCACGTTCATCATTTCTTCGGTCTCTACTACCAGCTGAGTGGTTCCGTAGAAATCACGCAGAATGACAAATCCGAGATTCTTGCTGACTTTTCTCATGTTCTCGAACCAGCCGACCAGTGTGACTCTCTCACCGACGTTGCCGATCCGAAGTTCATTACAATTATGGGTTCTGGACTGAATCATTGCTTTTGCTCCTTCGTCTGTTGCTTTTATCTCTTTAATTCTTCCTTATAGAATTCCACGAATTCTTCGTAGCCTTCCTTATTCAGCTGTTCCTTCTGGAACTTCTTATTTTTATTCATGCGGGCTACCAGTACCTGGGTACCGTCCTTACGGGCTTCCTGTGCCTGTGCGATCACTTCACACAGTCTTTCGCCGCTGACACCCTTTTCGATCAGGTATGCAACCTGCTTCGGTCTCGTGGGCACCTTGAAGCCTCTCTCCATGAGCAGCATGATGATACGTTCAAAACCGATGGAAAATCCACAGGCGGGCACATCATTGCCGGTGAACTTGCCTACCATCTTGTCATAACGTCCGCCGCCACCGCAGCTGCCGCCGAATTCCGGCATAGCGATCTCAAAAATGGTTCCTGTATAATAGGACATGCCTCTTACCAGAGTGGCATCAAACACGATCTCGAAATCAGAAGCTTTGGTGGCTCTGACACTGTCCATGATCTCCCGGAGACTCTGAGCGATCTCCGGCTCCAAAAATCCCTCCAGGGTATCTGCCAGATATGCCACACCGTCCTCAGCACACTCCAGACCCTTGAACAGTTCCAGATACTTGTCCACACAAGCTTTATCAAAACCGTTCTCCAAAAGCTCTGCTTCCACACCCTCCAGACCGATCTTGTCCATCTTGTCCAGAGTAATGAATACGCTGTCATAGGACTCCTCGGGGAATCCGCTGTAAGCAGCCATTGCTTTCAGAATACGGCGCTCATTGATACGGATCTGGAAATTTTTGAATCCAAGCTTCCCCAGTGTGGTGGTGGTCGCCAGGATCAGTTCGATCTCCGCTAAGTTGGAAGGCTCGCCGAGAATATCAATATCGCACTGCATAAACTGACGATATCTTCCTCTTTGGGGTCTGTCCGCTCTCCATACGTTGCCCATCTGCAATGCTTTAAAAGGAGAAGGCAGGGATGCGGCATTGTTGGAATAATAGCGTACCAGGGGTACGGTCAGGTCATAACGCAGACCACTGTCCACAACCTCTTCCTCTGTGGTTGCCGCTGCCACGTTCAGCTTTTCGCCACGCTTTAAAATCTTGAAGATCAGCTTCTCATTGTCGCCGCCCTGTTTACTGCTTAAGTTCGCAATATTTTCCACACAGGGAGTCTCAATGGAAGTAAAACCGAACTTGCCATAGGTATCCTTGATCACGCTGATGACGTAATCACGGATCTGCATCTCCTCCGGCAGGATATCTTTCATGCCCGTTGTGGGCTTCTTGCTAAGTGCCATGGTTTTCTACCCTTCCGCTC